>NZ_PSVU01000076.1:0-10031 GCF_002932515.1 Rathayibacter sp. AY1D5 | reverse complement strand
GACGCCCGCCTCGGCGCGGACGCCGACGTCGGTGCCGGTCGCGTTGACGAGCAGGACCCCGTGGTCGGGGTGGCGGTGCGCGAGCGGGTCGAGCCCGAACGAGGCGGCGACCATCGAGAGGTCGGTGCCGAGCGAGAGCCAGCCGATCACCCGCGAGCTCACGGCGGCGTCGACGATCTCGCCGTTCGCGAGGGTGGCGAGCAGCCAGGTCAGCTCGCGGGCGGAGCCGATCGAGAGCTGCGGCGCGTCGTCGGGACCGCGCTCGTCGCGCACGACGTCGAGCAGGGCGGTGCGGGAGAGGCCGAGCGCCTCCGCCCGCTCGCGCACGGCATCGAGGCCGACGCGGCGCAGCAGGACGTTGGTCGCGAGGTTGTCGCTCGAGGCACCGACGAGGGCGGCGAGGTCGGCGATCGGCATCGACGGCACCTGGAGGTGCTGCCAGAGCCCGGAGCCCGAGACCGCGTCCGCCGCGGTCCGGTCGACCAGGCGCAGGTTCTCCTGCGGCTCGTTCGCCAGCCGGGCGGCGACCTCGATCAGCAGCACGACGGTGCCGAGGGAGGCTGTGGGCATCGAGACGGAGTCGTCGACCGCGAACAGGGTGCGGCCGGTCGCCAGGTCGACGGCGCGCGCCGAGACGACGACCCCGTCGATCGCGAGACGGCCGAGGGCGTCGAAGCCGCGCTGGAAGTTCTCGCGGTCGCCGCCGCCCTTGTGGCGCCCCCGGCGGTTGCGTCGGCTCTCACGGCGGGTCTCGCTGGTGGGGATCACCACGGGTACGGCCCCTCTACGGGTCGGGAGTGCGGTCGTGCGGAGGGGGGACCTGGGTCCTCACGCGCCGGCAGGACGCGCGATCGGCGGACGACCCCGCTGCATCGGTCGGCTCTCGATGCCCGGGGCTCCTCGTCCGTGGTGCGGAGGTGGTCGGCGGCGACTACCAGATGGTGACGCGCTCGCTCGGGGAGAGCCAGAGGGCGTCGCCTTCGGAGACGTCAAAAGTAGCGTAGAACTCGTCGATGTTCCGGACGATCTGGTTGCAGCGGAACTCGGCCGGAGCGTGCGGATCGATGGCGAGGAGGCGGATCGTCTCCTCGTCGCGCGACTTCTGCTGCCAGGCCTGCGCCCAGGAGAGGAAGAAGCGCTCGGCGCCGGTCAGGCCGTCCACGACGGGCGGCTCGTCGCCGTCCAGCGAGAGCAGGTACGCCTTCCAGGCGATGCCGAGACCGCCGAGGTCGCCGATGTTCTCGCCGATGGTCAGGGCGCCGTTCACGTGGTGCCCGGGCGTGGTCGCGGGAGCGAGCGCGTCGTACTGCGCGATGAGCGCCTTCGTCCGCTCCTCGAACGCGGCCCGGTCCTCCTCGGTCCACCAGTCGGTGAGGCGGCCGTCGCCGTCGAAGCGCGAGCCCTGGTCGTCGAAGCCGTGGCCGATCTCGTGACCGATGACGGCGCCGATCGCTCCGTAGTTCGCGGCGGGGTCGCGGGCCTCGTCGAAGAAGGGGAACTGCAGGATCGCGGCCGGGAAGACGATCTCGTTGAAGCCCGGGTTGTAGTACGCGTTGATCGTCTGCGGGGTCATGAACCACTCGTCGCGGTCGAGCGGGCGGCCGATCTTGCCGAGCTCGCGGGCGAACTCGAACTCGGCCACGCGGCGGGCGTTGCCGAGCAGGTCGGCCGGGTCGATCGAGAGGGCGGAGTAGTCGCGCCAGCGCACCGGGTAGCCGATCTTGGGCGTGAACTTCGCGAGCTTCTCGAGCGCGCGCTCGCGGGTGGCGGGGCTCATCCACTCCAGGTCGACGATGGAGCGGCGGTACGCCTCGATGAGGTTCGCGACCAGCACGTCCATCGCGGCCTTCGCCGTCTCGGGGAAGTGGCGAGCGACGTAGGTGCGGCCGACCGCCTCGCCGAGCGACCCCTCGACGAGCGAGACGGCGCGCTTCCAGCGCTCCCGCTTCTGCGGGGTGCCGGTGAGGGTGCGGCCGTAGAAGTCGAAGTTGGCGTCGACGAAGCCGCTGGACAGGTAGGCCGCGGCTCCGCGGATCACCTGCCAGGACAGCCAGTCGCGCCAGGCCGGGAGCCGGTCCTCGGTGAGCAGGCCCGCGAGGCCCTGGAGGAAGCTCGGCTGGCGGACGACCACCTCGGCGAGCGCCCCCTCCGGAGCGCCCATCGCAGTGAGCCACACGCCGAGGTCGACGCCCGCGGCGAGCTCCTCGACCTCGGACCAGGAGCGGAGGTTGTAGGTCGCCTGGCTGTCGCGGCTGCGGACCTTGTCCCAGTGGGCGGCAGCCAGATCGGTCTCGAGGGCGACGATGCGCTCGGCGCGGGCCTCGGCGGCGTCGATGCCGGCCAGCGCCAGCATCCGCGCGACGAACGGCGTGTAGGCCTCGCGGACGGAGGCGAACTCCTCCTCGCGGTAGTAGCTCTCGTCCGGCAGGCCGAGGCCGCCCTGGTTGACGAAGACGAGGTAGCGCTCGGGGCTGCCCGGGTCGTTGTCGACGAAGAGGCCGAAGAGCCCGGGGACGCCGGTGCGCTCGAAGGCGCCGACCGCGCGGAGCAGGCCGGGGATCGAGTCGACCCGCTGCACGGCGGCGAGGTCGTCGGCGATCGGGGCTGCGCCGAGCTCCTCGGCGCGCTCCTCGTCCATGAAGGAGGCGTAGAGGTCGCCGAACAGGCGCTCCTCGGTGCCGTACTGCGCGGTCTGCGCCTCGACGATGATGTCGCGCACGGCCTTCTCCGCCTCCTCCTGGAGGACGTGGAAGGAGCCGTAGCGCGCCTTGTCGGCGGGGATCTCGGTGCGGTCGATCCAGAGCCCGTTGACGTGCCGGTAGAGGTCGTCCTGCGGGCGCGTCGCGGGGTCGAGTTCGGAGCGGTCGATACCGGAGCGAGGCGTCGTCGAGGTCATGGCGGACAGCCTACGTCGGGGCGCCGACACGGTGGCGCGAGGTGCGGCGGGTCGAGCGCGGAGCCGCGGAGGGCGGGCGCGGAGCCGCGGGAGGGCCGGGCGCGCCACTGTCCGGCTCGCGGGGGCGGACTGCTCCTGCGAGCCGGACGGTGGCCGACGGGGACGCCGGAGCGTCAGCGCCCGAGCTGCTCCTCGACGTACGCGCGGATCGGCGTGGTCGGCCGCCCGATCAGGCGGGCGAGCGAGCCGTCGGTCCCGCCGAGGAGGCCGTCGGCGATGTTCGCGTCGAGGCCGACGACGAAGCCGACTCCGCCCTCGGGGACGCCGGCGCCGGTGAGGACGCGGGCGTGCTCGTCGGAGGAGACGTGACTGATCGCGGCGTCGCGTCCGGCGACCTCGGCGACGATCGCGGCCAGCTCGTCGAAGCTCCAGGCGGTGTCGCCGGAGAGCTCGTGCACGGTGCCGACCAGGGACGGGTCGGTCAGGGCGACCGCTGCGGCCTCGGCGTAGTCGGTGCGCGCGGCGCTGGCGACGCGGCCCTCGCCGGCGCTCGAGAGGGTGCTGCCGGTGGAGGCGAGCTCGGCGACGGTCTGCTCGTAGTTCTCGTTGTACCAGCCGTTGCGGAGGACGACGGCGGGGACGCCGCTGGCGGCGATCGCCTCCTCCGTGGCCTTGTGCTCGGGGGCGAGGATGAGCGCGCTCGTGGTCGCCTTCGGGGCGCTCGTGTAGACCAGGCGCGCGCCGGCGCGGACGGCGGCGTCGATCGCGGCGGTGTGCTGTGCGACGCGCCTGCCGACCTCGGAGCCCGAGACGAGGAGGACGGCCTCGGCGCCGGAGAAGGCGGCGTCGAGCGAGGCGGGGTCGTCGAAGTCCGCGACGGCGGTGCGGACGCCGAGGTCGGCGGCGAGCGCCTCGAGCTTCGCGGCGTCGCGGCCGGTGGCGACGATGTCGGAGGCGGCGGTGCCGCGGGCGAGCAGGTGCTCGACGGCGAGACGGCCGAGGTGGCCGGTGGCTCCGGTGACGACGAGGGTCATGAGGGGTCCTTCCTGACGGGTGGGGCGGGCGGGGTCCGCCGCCAGGAGGGTGCAACCGGCGCATCCTCCTCCTGCTTCCCGGAATGCAGTACCCACTATTTCGTTAGTACTGTCATCACCCCTGTCCCGAGGAGCACCCATGACGATCGCCGACTCCCCCCTGCTCGCCGGGGACGTCTACTCCGCCGACTGCCCGAGCCGCGAGGTCTTCGGCCACGTCACCAGCAAGTGGGGCGTCCTGGTGCTCGCGGCGCTCGCTCCGGGCACGCTGCGCTGGGGCGCTCTGCGGCGCCGGATCGGCGGGATCAGCGAGAAGATGCTCGCTCAGACGTTGCGGATCCTGGAGGAGGACGGCTTCGTGCACCGCGAGGCGCGGCCGGTCGTCCCGCCGCACGTCGAGTACCGGCTGACGCCGCTGGGAGCGGAGCTGGCGGATCGGCTGCTGCCGGTCGTCGAGTGGATCGCGGGGAACGTCGGGGCGGTCCTGGAGGCGCGCTCGGAGGGCCGCAGGGAGGGAAGGTGAGCCTCACCTTCTTGTGAGAACGTTCACGTCCCGTTCAGGGAGGAGCCTCCACCCGGCGGCATCGGCGCCCCCTCCCCCTGCTTGCCTCGATCGCGTCTCCTGCTCGTGATCGAAGGACCTCCATGTCAGACACCGCCCGCCGCCCGCTCCTCCTCCCGATGGCCGGCCACGTGCGCGGCAAGCGCAGCCCCGTCACCTGCGCGCTGAAGTGCGCCAACGCCTGCTCCACCGCGACCTGCAACACGTCGCACAACAGCTACTTCCGCGACATCGTCTCGTCGCAGCTCTCCCGCCGCAGCGCCCTCGGCCTCGGCCTGGCCGGCGCGGTCACCGTCGCCGTCGCCTCCGCCGGAGGAGCGCCCACCGCCGAGGCGGCCGTGGCGACCGCGGCCGACGGCTCGCCGCTCGCCTTCACTCCGATCGCTCCGGTGCCGTACACGGTCGACCGGTTCACCGTCCCCGAGGGCTTCGCCTGGCAGCCGATCATCCGCTGGGGCGACCCGCTCTTCGCCGACAGCCCCGCCTTCGACATCGCCGACCAGACGGAGGCCGCCCAGGCCGCGCAGTTCGGCTACAACAACGACTACACCGACATCGTCGAGATCCCGGGCTCGAAGCGCCTCCGCGCCCTGCTCGTCGTGAACCACGAGTACACGAACGAGAGCATCATGTTCCCGGCCGCGCAGCTCGAGGCGGAGCCGGAGCGCGTGCGCGCCGTCGGCCGCGCCGCCCACGGCCTCAGCGTCGTCGAGCTGGTCCGCACCGCGGTCGACCGCCCGTGGGCCTACGTCCGCGGGGGCGAGCGCAACCGCCGCTACCTGCTCGACACCCCCTACGAGGCGACCGGCGCCGCAGCCGGCACCGACCTGCTGAAGACGGTCGCCGACCCCGAGGGCCGCACCGTGCTCGGCACGCTCGGCAACTGCTCCGGGGGCACGACGCCGTGGGGCACGATCCTCTCGGGCGAGGAGAACTTCAACGGCTACTTCCGCGCCGTCGGCACGAGCGACGCCGAGAAGCGCTACGGCCTCGCCGACTCCGAGACCTCGCGCCTCTGGGAGCTCGACGACCCCCGCTTCGACGCCCGCACCCCGGGCTACGAGAACGAGCCGAACCGCTTCGGCTGGATCGTGGAGTTCGACCCCTTCGACCCCGACTCCACGCCGAAGAAGCACACGGCGCTCGGCCGGCTCAAGCACGAGGGCGCGAACGTCATCATCGCCCCGGACGGCCGCGTGGTCGCGTACCAGGGGGACGACGAGCGCTTCGACTACCTCTACAAGTTCGTCTCGACGAAGCGCTACATCGAGGGCGACCGCGCCCACAACAAGACCCTGCTGGAGGAGGGCGACCTCTACGTCGCCCGCTTCACCGGCGACTCCCCCGTGGCCGAGATCACCGGCACCGGGGCGGTCCCCTCGGACGGCGGCTTCGACGGCATCGGCGAGTGGCTGCCCCTGGTGCTGAATGGCGCCTCGACGATCGCCGGGATGAGCGTCGCCGAGGTGCTCGTCCACACCCGCCAGGCGGCGGACGCCGCGGGCGCGACCAAGATGGACCGCTGCGAGGACGTGCAGCCCAGCCTGGTCAGCGGACGGATCTACGTGGCCTGCACCAACAACTCCGCCCGCGGCACCGAGGGCGGCAAGGAGGGCGCGACCGAGGTCAACCCGCGCACCGAGAACCGCGACGGCCACATCGTCGAGATCATCGAGGACGGCGGCGACCAGACCGGCCGCACCTTCACCTGGAACCTGCTGATGCTCTGCGGCGACCAGGCGCAGGGCGACGTCGTCTACTTCTCCGGCTTCCCGGCGGACCAGGTCTCGCCGATCTCGTGCCCGGACAACCTGGCCTTCGACTCGGTCGGGAACCTCTGGATCTCGACCGACGGCGCCCCGAGCGGCATCGGCTACAACGACGGGCTCTTCAAGGTCGCGCTCGAGGGCGCGACGCGCGGCAGGGTGGAGCAGTTCCTCTCGGTGCCCCGCGACGCCGAGACCTGCGGACCGATCGTCCACGACCTCGACCAGCACGTGTTCGTGGCGGTGCAGCACCCGGGCGAGGAGGGCACCTTCGAGGCGCCGACCTCGTTCTTCCCGGACTACGGATCGACGGCGGCGGGAGCGGTGGCGGCACCGCGTCCGACCATCGTGCAGATCCTGCCGGCGTCGCAGGTGGTGGTGCCGACTCCGACGCCGACCGCCGGGCCGACCACGGCACCGACGACCCCGCCGACCACCGCGCCCACGGCGACTCCCACCACGGCACCGACCGCCGGGCCGACCGCGGCGCCCACCGCGGCTCCGTCCCCGGTGCCCACGACCGCGCCGACCGGCACGCCCACCCCGCTGCCCGTCGGCGGCTCGGGCGGCGGGCTGGCCTCGACCGGAGTCGAGAGCGTCGGCCTGATCGCGGGGGCCACCGCACTCCTGGCCGCGGGCGCCACCGCGCTCGGACTCGGAGCGCGCCGCCGCGCGGCCGCCGAGGGCGAGGACGACCAGCAGGCGTGAGCCTCGACAGGGCCCGGGACCGATCACAGGATCGGGCCCGGGCCCTGTCACGCTCGGGGACCCGCCGCTCAGGCCCCCGGGACCGGCGGGCCGGTGCGCCAGCGGAGGATCGCCGCGGCGTCGGCGCCGTGCGGCAGCGTCACCACGTCGATCCCCTCCGGAGCGGTGCGGGAGTCGGTGACGAGCACGCGCGCGTCCGTGAGCACGGCGGCGCGGGCCAGCGCGAGGGCGGCGTCGACGGAGTCGGTCACCTCGGCGCCCAGCGCCTCCTCCGGGGCCGACGCGACCCACGGCTCCGCGGCGAGCGCCAGCAGAGCGCGCTCGCGCAGCCGGCCGGGGTCGAGCACCAGCGTCTCGACCTGCGCCGAGGCCAGCGCCGTGACGATCGCGCCGAGCGAGTACTCGACGGTGCGGCGCGGCTCCCCGGTGCGCAGGGCGTCGAGCACGTCCTCCTTCTCGCGCAGCAGGATCCGGTCGAGCTGCTCGTCGACGAACCGCTCCAGCGCCCCCTCCTCGCTGCCGGCGGCTCGCAAGTTCACGGGCTCGACGGCCAGGATCGCGGCGCTGCTCGGCGAGAGCTGCTGCGCGAGCAGCTGCCGGGCGTGGATGTCCCCCGCGACGACCAGCAGGCGCGGCCGGTGCACGCGCACGAGCTCGTCCACCGCGGCGGCGAGCTCGGCCTGCGTGCGCCGCCAGATCTCCTCCGCGTGGTGGTGGAACCGGTCGTGCCGCCAGCCGCCGGCCTGCGCCTTGTGGAGGGTGTCGGTGCGGCCCTGCACGGCCTGCTCGGCCTCGGGTCGCTGCGCGCCCAGGCGGTGCAGGCGGATCTCGCCGCCGTCCCGCGAGGTCTCGACGACGAGGACGCGCAGGTCGGGCCGGTGCTGCAGCAGCGGCACGATGTCGGGGAGCGGGCTGTAGGAGACGCCCTCGGGCGCGACCGGCCGACCCGGCAGCACCTCGTTCAGCACGACCCTCCCGTCCACGGCGACCGCGAAGAGGCAGCAGCCGCCCTGGGGGCGCCCGGCCCCCTCGAGCAGAGCGGTGAGGGCCTGGATGTCGGCCTGGGGCGCACCCTGGCGGGCGAGCTCGTCTCCGAGGGACGTGGCGCGCTCGAGCGAGATGTCCGGCGGATCGCCGGAGTCGATCGCGAGGTCGACGTAGAGCTGCGACACGGGCCGGGAGTCGCGGAGGAGCTCGGCCAGGGTCGGGAGAGCGGGGGTGGTGGTCACCATCGGGTCGTCCTTTCCTGTCGTGTCCCGACAGTGTCGGACGGCAGGAGCGGGAGGAGGGACGGGGTTGACTGCTCGCGCGCGCCTCAGAGCAGGCGGCGCGCGGAGGCCCAGGCGGTGAGCTCGTAGCGGGAGGAGAGCTGCAGCTTGCGGAGGACGGCGGAGACGTGGGACTCGACCGTCTTGACCGAGATGAAGAGCTCGGCGGCCGCCTCCTTGTAGGCGTAGCCGCGGGCGATCAGGCGCATCACCTCGCGCTCGCGGGCCGAGAGCCGGTCGAGCTCGTCCCCCGACTCCGCCTGCTCGCCCGCCAGCGCCCCGAAGGCGTCGAGCACGAAGCCGGCCAGGCGCGGCGAGAACACGGCGTCCCCGCCCGCCACCGCGAGCACGGCCCGGCTGACCTCGGCTCCGGAGCTGGCCTTGGTGATGTAGCCGCGGGCGCCGGCGCGGATCACGCCGACCACGTCCTCCGCAGCGTCCGAGACGCTCAGCGCCAGGAAGCGCGACGACGACCCGGCGCTGCGCCGCAGCACCTCGGCCCCGCCTCCGCCCGCACCGCCCGGCAGGTGCACGTCGAGCAGCACCACCTCGGGCGCGAGCGAGGCGACCAGGCCGACGGCGGAGTCGACGTCGGCCGCCTCCCCGACGACCTCGAGCTCGGGGGCGAGGTCGGCCCGCAGGCCGGAGCGGAAGATGGAGTGGTCGTCGACCAGCAGCACGCGGGTCACCGCTCGACCTCCGCGGGGAGCCGCAGATGCACCTCGGTGCCGGTGCCGCCGACTCCGGGGCGCACGGTCGCGCTGCCGCCCGCGCGCGCCATCCGGCCGATGATCGACTCGCGGATGCCGAGGCGGTCCCCGGGCACCTCGTCGAGGACGACGCCGGGGCCGCGGTCGCGCACGAACACGTCGACGCCCTGCACGGAGGACTCGAGGTACACCGAGACGTCGCCGCCCGCGTGCCGGGCCGCGTTCAGCACGGCCTCGCGGGTCGCGGCGAGGAGCGCGGCGGCGCCGGGGACGGACGCTCCGACGGCCACCACCTCGAGGTGCACGGGGTAGTCGAGCTCGACGGCGGCGGCGATCGCCCGGACCTCGGCGGCCAGGTCGTTGGCGACCGGGACGTCGCGCTCGAACAGCCAGTCGCGCAGCTCCCGCTCCTGGGCGCGGGCGATGCGGGCGACCTCGCTCGAGGCTCCGGCGCGGTTCTGGATGAGCGCGAGGGTCTGCAGCACGGAGTCGTGCAGGTGCGCGGCGATCTCGGCCCGCTGCTCCTCGCGCACGCGGGCGGCGCGCTCGCCCATCAGCTCGGACCAGAGGGTCACCACCCGGGGCGCGGCCAGCACGCCGGCGGCGATCAGCAGCACGCCCACGGCGAGGACCGCGTTGAGGGCGCTCGGGCGGCCGGTGAGCACGGCCGCTCCGGCGAGCACCAGCAGAGCGCAGGAGGCGAGGCGCACCGCGGAGCCGTACCGGGCGGGGCGGACGGCGTCGCCGCGGTCGAGCCCGAGGCTCCAGCCGACGGCTCCTCCCGCGAGCAGGCCGACGGCGACGAGCGCGCGCGTGATGTCGGCGTCGTCGCCGCTGTCGACGGTGATCAGCACGGCGAGCGCCGCGACGGCGGCGGCGAGGGTCAGCAGGCCGGCCACGGGAGCGGAGCGGCGGACGGCCGGATCCGCGTCGCGCGACTCGAGCGGCGCGAGGGGCACCAGCGCCCAGAGCCAGAGGTAGAGGAGCGCGCCGCCCCCGCCGAGCGCGGTCGTGAGGACGGCCAGGAGGCGGGTCCTCCGCACGCTCCAGCCGAGGTGGTCGGCGACCGCGGTGCACACTCCGCCGA
>NZ_PSVU01000075.1:0-10545 GCF_002932515.1 Rathayibacter sp. AY1D5 | reverse complement strand
TCGGCGAGGGGCCCGGTGTTCCGCGTGTAGTGGAGGGTCGTGGCGTGCGCTCCCGAGGCGACGACCGATCCGTAGGCCGGCCCCTGTCCCTCGACCAGGGCGCGGCGGGCGAAGGTGCCCTCGAGGTAGCGCTCGCCGCGGGGCATCGCGCGGGCGACCTGCCACGCCTCGAGGCAGTCGTCGAAGCCCCGCGCCGTGCCGTCGACGGCGAGCTGCAGCCGTCCGATCTCCCAGTCGTTCTTGATCAGGCGCAGCTCGTCGAGCGTCGCCTTGAGCACGAGGTGCGGTCCGAGCTCCGGTCCGCAGATGCTCCGCACCAGCTCGTCGACGCTCTCGTCGAGGGTGGGCAGGACCCGGATGCGCCGGGCCCGCCGCGCGGCCCGCTCCACGTCGCGGGTGAAGTCGGCCAGCGGCCGGGTCTCGATGCCCAGCGCCGCCTGCGTCTCGGCGAGCGACGGCCGCGGCCCGACCCAGAGGTCGCCGAGCGCGTCGTTCTGCCAGAACTCGTCGCCGTCGCGGCCGGAGGGAGCCCGCAGGTACAGGATCGAGCCGGCCTCCCCTCCCGTCGTGTCGACGACGAGCACGCTCTCGGCGACTCCGTTGCCCGTCAGCCACACGTGGTCGGTGCCCGGGCGGAAGCGGTGGTCGCTGTCGTTCGAGCGCACCCGCGGCAGGCCGGCGGGGACGATCAGCAGCTCGGCGGGCAGCGCCTGCGCCAGTCGCGACCGGCGCTCCGCGGTGTAGGCGAGCACCGGCTCGTCGGGGTCGATCACCGGCTCCGGATCGGCCCAGCCGGCGGTCATGAACGCGCCGTCCCCGGGGAGCGGGCTGCGGTTCACGGCCCTCGGCATGCTCCAGAGTGCGGACTCCTCTGCCCGGGCCTCCTCCACAGCGCTCACGCGCCCGCCCGCTCCAGCGCGTCGGGCAGCTCCTCGAGCCAGGCCGCCCGGTCGGAGTCGAGCGGAGCCAGCGGCAGCCGCCCCAGGCCGTCCGGCAGCGGGATCGCCGCGAGCAGCGCCCGGGTGTACGGATGCAGCGGGCTCTGCCACACCGTCTCGGTCCCCCCCGACTCCACGACCCGGCCGCGGTACATCACGAGCACCCGGTCGGCGATGCGCCGGACCACCGAGAGGTCGTGCGAGATGAACAGCATGCCCGCGCCGGCCTCGACGCTGAGCGAGCGCATCAGCGCGGCGACGCTCGTCTGGGTCGAGGCGTCGAGGGCCGAGATCGGCTCGTCGGCCACGAGCATCCGCGGCCGCGCCGCGAGGGCCCGCGCGATGGCGATGCGCTGCTTCTGGCCGCCGGAGAACTCGTGCGGGAACCGGCTCGCCATCGCCGGGTCGAGCCCGACGCGGCGCAGCCAGTCGGCCGGGTCCGAGCCCTCGGCGCCCCGGGCGAGTGCCGCCCGGACGCCGTCGCCGATCTGCTCGCCGATGCGGCGACGGGGGTTGAGCGAGGAGTTCGGGTCCTGGAAGACCATCTGCACGCCGGTCATCGCCGGACTGCGCCGACGGAGTCCGAGCGCGGGCACGTCGACGCCGTTCAGGCGCACGTCGCCACCGCGGCGCTTCTCGATGCCGACCACGGCGCGCGCGAGGCTCGACTTCCCGCAGCCGCTCTCTCCGACCAGCGCCACGACCTCGCCGGCCGCCACCCGGAAGCCGACCCCGTCGACGGCACGCAGCGGCGGTCGCCGCCCGTACTCGACCACGATGCCATCGGCCTCGAGAACCACTCCCGCGCTCATCGCGCACCCCTCTCGACGTCGCCTGCCGTGGCTGCGCCCGGATCGTCCGCGGCGGCGGCCCTCTCGTGCCCCTCGACGAGCTCGGCGACCAGCTCCTCCGGGCTCTCCTCGAAGCTCGAGCCGGGCAGAGCCGCCAGCAGCGCCCGCGTGTACTCGTCCTCGGGCGCGGTGAACAGACGCTCCCGCGGAGCCGACTCCACGACGAGCCCCTGGCGCATCACCGTCACCTCGTCGGCCACGGCGCTCATCACGCCGAGATCGTGGGTGACGAGCAGGATGCTCAAGCCGCCGTCGTCGACCAGCTCCCGCAGCAGCTGCAGCACTCCGGCCTGCACGGTCACGTCGAGCGCGGTCGTCGGCTCGTCGGCCAGCAGCACGGAGGGCTCGCACGCGAGCGCCACCGCGATCGCGATGCGCTGCCGCTGACCGCCGGAGAACTGGTGGGGGTAGCGCCCGAGGGAGGCCCGGGCGTCCGGCACCCGCACCCGCTCGAGCAGGGCCTCGGCCCTGGACCGCGCGGCCTCCTTGCCGAGACCGAGGTGGTGGCGCAGGTGGTCGGTGAGCTGGCGGCCCACGGTGAGCTGCGGGTGCAGGCTCGTCGACGGGTCCTGGAAGACCATGGCGACCCTGCGTCCGCGCACCGTGCCGAGCACCTGCCGGGACGCGCCGACGAGCTCCGTCGTGCCGTCGCCGGTGTCGTCGGCGGGGCGGATGCTCCCGCTGGCCGTCATCGATCCGGGCAGCAGTCCGAGCACCGCCAGGGCGGTCATGGTCTTGCCCGAGCCGGACTCGCCGGCGAGGCCGTGGATGCCGCCGCGGCGCAGCGCCAGATCGATGCCGTCCACGACGGCGTGGCTGCGGGTGCGGATGCGCAGCCCGCTGATGGTCAGTGCGTCGCTCACAGCGTGGCGCCTCCTCCGCGGATCGTCTGCGACCGCGGGTCCAGGGCGTCGCGCAGGGCGTCGCCGACGAAGTTGAACGCGATGACGACGGTGAGGATGGCCAGGCCCGGGAAGACGCCGATCCACCACGCGTCGAAGTTCTGGATGGCGTCCGACACCATCGAGCCCCACTCGGCGGTCGGCGGCTTCGCCCCGAGCCCGAGGAACGACAGGCCCGACAGCAGGAGGATGGCCGTGCCGATGTCGAGGCTCGCCAGGACGAGCACCGGGCCGACGATGTTGGGCGCGATGTCGCGGACGAGGGAGCGCAGCGGCGAGAAGCCGAGCAGCTGTCCGGACACGACGTAGTTCGACGAGCGGAGGCCGAGCACGAGACCGCGGGTCAGCCGGGCGTAGGACGGCCACGACACGATCAGCGCCGCGAGCACCGCGTTCAGGAGCGACGCTCCGAGCGCGGCCGCGATCACCATCGCCAGGATGACCGTGGGGAACGCCATCACGAGGTCGGTGATGCGCATCGCGACCTCGTCGACCGCACGGCCGAAGAATCCGGCGACGGATCCGACGATCGCGCCGATCAGCACCGACATCACGACGAGCAGCAGGGCGAGCGGGATGGTGACCCGGGCACCCCAGATCACGCGCGAGAACACGTCCCGGCCGAGCGCGTCGGTCCCCATCAGCGTGCCCTCGCCGGGCGCCTGGAGGAGGGGCAGGTCCTGCGCGAGCGGATCGTGCGGGGCGATGACGGGGGCGAGCACGGCGATGAGGATCCAGAGCACGCCGACGGCGGCGCCGAGGAGTCCGAGCGGCGCCGACCAGCGGCCCAGGCGCAGGCGGGGGCGACGCAGGCGGAGGCCGGGGGCGGCGACCGGGTCGAGCACTCCGGCACCGACGCCGTCGCGCGGACCGGCCGGAGCGCCGTCGCGCGGGTCGGACCGGGTGGTTCGCGGATCCGTCACGAGGCCAGCCTCACTCTCGGGTCGAGCACGCCGTACAGCAGGTCGACGATCAGGTTCACGAGCAGGTACATCACGCCGATGAGCAGGCCGACGCCCATGATGCCGCGCAGGTCGAGGTGCGACGCGGCCTGGTAGGCGTAGGAGCCGATCCCGGGCCAGCCGAAGACCGCCTCGACGAGCACGGTGCCGCTGAGCAGGCTGCCGAAGGCGAGGCCCCCGACGGTGAGGATCGGGATGCTCGCCCCGCGCAGCACGTAGGAGAAGGTGACCGCGCGGTTCGGCAGCCCCTTCGCGCGGGCGGCCCGCACGTAGTCCTGGTCGAGGATCTCGAGCACCGCGGTGCGCACGAACCGGGTCAGCAGGCCCACCGTGTAGAGCGTCAGGACGAGGACGGGGAGGAAGAGGTGCGACGCCGCGTCGAGGAAGGTGTCGAGCTGGCCGGCGAGCAGGGCGTCGACCGTGTAGAGGCCCGTCACCGTCGGCGGCGTGGTGAAGTCGCTGCTCAGCCGACCGGATCCCGGCGCGATCCGCAGCTGGAAGTAGAGGACGTAGTAGAGGACCAGCGCGAGCCAGAAGGTCGGCACGCTGAGTCCGGCCAGCGACACGACGCGCAGAACGTGGTCGGAGGCCCTGCCGCGCCGGTAGGCGGCGACGGTGCCGAACAGCACGCCGATGATCACGCTGAGCACGATGGCGCCGAAGGCGATCTCGAGGGTGGCCGGCAGCGCCTTCGCCAGGTCGGCGACCACCGGGTTGTGCGTGGTGGTGGAGACGCCGAGGTCGCCGTGCAGCAGGTTGCCGAGGTAGGTGAAGTACTGCACGACGAGCGGCTGGTCGAGACCGTACTGGGCGCGGAACTGCGCGACGATCTCCGGATCCTCCGCAGCGCGCTGGCCGAGGGCGGCCGCCACGGGGTCGCCCGGCACGAGGTTGGTCAGGATGAAGGTGACGAGGGTCACGCCCACCACCAGCAGCAGCGAGGTGAGCACGCGGCGGAGCGCGTAGCGGAGGAACGGGTGGGCCGCCCGGCCCCCGCGCTGACGCGGGGTCCGGACGGCCGTCGTGGTGGTGGACACGGGCTACTGCGCGGCGAGGGCCGCGATGTCGATGGTCCACACCGCGTTGTAGACGACACCCGAGACGTCCTTCGCCGCGGCGATGTTGTTGCCGGGCTGGAGCAGCGGGATGAAGGGGCCGTCGGCGTTCAGCGCGGTCTGCAGCTCCTCGAAGCGCGACTGGCGCTCGTCGTCGCTGCCGCCGGTGGCCGCGGCGTCGGCCAGCGCCGAGATCGCGGGGGCCGCACCGTCGGTCCAGCCGGAGCGGAGGCCCACGACGTCGCCCGGGGTGAAGACGAGGTAGTCGCTCGGGTCCGGGTAGTCCGGGCCCCAGTACCAGAGGCCCATGGTCTCGGTGCCGTTGCGGTAGGCGTCGAGCTCGGTGGCGACGGGGGCCGGTGCGAGCTCGACGGTGATGCCGGCGTCCTTGAGCTGCGACTGGATGCGCTGCGCGATGGTCGGGAAGTCGATGCCGTTCAGGCTGATGTCGCTCGGGAAGTTGAGCGTCACGGACTCGCCGGCGTAGCCGCTCTTCGCGAGGTCCGCCTTCGCGGCGTCGAGGTCCTGGGTGAGCGCGCCGCTCTCGGGCAGGGCGCCGAGCAGCATGCTCGGGATGACGCCGGACGCCTGGGCGGTGCCGTTGCCGGCGATCGAGACGAGGTCGTCGTAGTCGACGGCCTCCTTCACGGCCTTCACGAAGTCGGGGTTCGACGTGATCGCCGAGACGCTCGGGTTCTGGTTGAGCAGCAGGAAGATCACGTTCGCCGACGGGTCGCTGGTCACCGCGACCGAGTCGCCGAGCGCCTCCGCCTGAGTGCCCGAGAGGTCCAGCGCCACATCGGCGCTGCCGCCCTCGACGTTGATCTTCTGGGTCGCGCCCTCGACGTTCTGGATGACCACGCGGCCGTAGCCCGGGGCGTCGCCGTCGTAGTTCTCGTTCGCGGTCAGCACGACCTGCGAGGCGAGGTCGAGCGTGTCGAGCACGTACGGGCCGGAGCCGGCGGAGGTGGTGTTGAGGAACGTCTCGGCGGTGTCGGTCTCGTCGGTGGTGCCGCCGTTCTCCTTCACGACCTTCGAGTTCAGGATGCCGAGCGCCGGGTTCGCCAGAATCGCCGGCAGTGCGGGCGTGGGGTTCTCGGTGGTCAGCACCACCGTCGTGTCGTCCTTCTTCGTGACGGTGACGCCGTCGAGGAGGAACGAGGGGTTGCCCTTGAGGCCGATCACGCGCTGCAGCGAGAACACCACGTCGTCGGCGGTCATCGCGGTGCCGTCCGAGAAGGTGTGCTCGCCGTTCAGGGTGAGGGTGAAGGTCTTCGCGTCGTCGGACTGCTCGAGGCTCGCGAGGCCGTCGACGACCTGCGAGACGTCGCCGCCCTCGAAGGTGAGGAGGGTCTCGTAGAGCGCCTTGTCGACCATCTGGCCGGTCGGCTCGTACATGCGGCCCGGGTCGGCGGTCTTCAGGTCGAACGCCTTGTTGATGGTGAGCGTCGCGCTGCTGCCGTCGGCGGTGTCGACGCGGCCCGAGGAGCAGCCCGCCACCAGAAGGGCGAGGGAGACCGCCGCAGCGGCGATCACCACTCGCGTCGGGGCGGAGCGCGGGGTGCGGGTGGAGCGGACAACCATGGAGGCCTCCTGGCGAGGGTTCGGCTGGACGTGTTGCGAAACGATGGCACATCGCGACGCACTCCGTTTCCAGAGGGCCGCTATCGTGGACGAACTGCCGACCGCAGCGACGAAGGAGTGGATTATGTCGATCACCGATCCGGCCGCCGGTGCGGTCGCTGGACAAAGCGCGGGCGGGCTCGACGACCTCAATCTGCGCATCCTCGCCGTCCTGCGCGAGAACGGGCGCATCTCGATGTCCGCCCTGGCCGAGCGGGTGAACGTCTCGCGGGCGAGCGTCTACAACCGGGTCGAGCAGCTGACCGCATCCGGCGTCATCACCGGATTCTCGGCCCTGGTCGATCCGGGGAAGGTGGGGCTCGACGTCTGCGCCCTGGTGTTCGTGACGGTGCATCCGCAGTCGTGGCACCGGTTCCGCGAGGGCATCCTCCAGATGCCCGACGTGGAGTACTGCTGCATCACGACCGGCGAGCACGACGCGATGCTCCTGGTCCGCTCGCTCGACATCGGCGGCGTGCACGACTTCGTCACCGGCGTGGTCGCGGCCCGGCCCGAGGTGAAGTCGGTGGTCTCGGTCGTCGTGCTCGACGAGGTGGTGCGCAAGGCCTACCTGCTGCCCTCCGACATCCCCGACCGCTCCGGATCGACGAACCGGCTCGGCATGACGCGGTTCACCACCGCGGGGAACGGCCGCGACGCGGCGCGCTGAGCGTCAGACCTCGACGCAGATGCTGACGTGGTCGTCGCCGTCGATCTCGAACTCCTCGACGAGCCGCAGCAGGCCCTCCCCGTCGAGCTCGACGCGGCTGCCGCCGGTGCCGCTGACCACGGTCCCGCCGTCGATCAGCTGGTGCACGAACGAGACCTGCAGGGCGTCGCCGGTGCGCGTGCCCACGAACCGGCCGAAGGTCACGGTGTCGCCGACGTAGTCGCCCCAGACCACTCCGTCGCGCTCGGAGTAGTGGAACCGCGACGGCGACTCCGGGTCGACCGCACTGTTGGTCGAGGAGGTCATCACGAACTCGCGGCCGTCGAGACTGGGGGCGGTGGTGGCGTCGTTCACGTCATGGAGTATGCCGGAGAGGCCGATGTGTCCTGGCCGCACGCCGGTTTCGTCTCGTTCTTCGGGTCCGCGGCCCCCGGGGCTGGACGAAAGCGCCGTGTGCGGGTCTCTCGACGGTCCATTCGTCTGCGATCCTCCGCCGCCCGTCCCGATCCACCGAGCGACTCCGGGATCGGACGGACGATCTCCGCGGACAGGCGGCGGCGAGGCGTCCGGACTTCCCTTGCCGCCTCGATACTCCATCGACTCGTCCGTGATCGGAAACTTTCCCGTACTCTCAGGACCCGTACGGGAAATGAACCGGGGGCTCATTCGCATCCGGTTCGAATTCGACATCTTGGGGGCGCAATGGATCCGCAGCAATCGGTGAACAGTGATCGCGCCGTGTGCGCCCACGCGAGGAGCGGCGGATGACCGGGTCGAGTGCGACCGGCGCCGTGGTGAAGCGCCCCGAGTCGCGGGAGTGGATCGACTTCGCCAAGGGCGTCGCGATCAGTCTCGTCGTGCTCTACCACTCGTCGTTGTTCCTGGGATTCTTCGGCCTCGAGGGGTACGTCCCGAAGCTCCGCACTGTGCTGCTCTACTTCCCCATGCCGGTGTTCTTCTTCATCGCGGGCCTCACGGCCGCCCGGATGCTGACGTGGACGTTCGCCGAGCTGTGGCGCCGCCGGGTCCTCGCGCTGGTGTACCTCTATCTGCTGTGGTCGTTCATCCGGGTCGTCTTCTACTTCATCGTCCCGTTCTCACGGTCGGAGGCCACCTCACCGACGGACCCGCTCAACGTGCTGGTGCTCCCCATCCTGCCGTCGAGCAGCTACTGGTTCATCTGGGCTCTCGCGATCTTCAGCATCCTCGCCTGGGCGATCCGCAAGGTGCCCCGGTGGATCCAGCTCTCTGTGGCCGGGCTGCTGTCCGTCGCGTCCACGACCACGGGCCTGCTGGACACCGACAACATCGGCTGGGACCGGGTGCTCCAGAACTTCATCTTCTTCCTCGTGGCGATGTTCATCCCCCGCACGTTCTACCGCTTCGCCGCCCGCGTGAAGGTCTGGCAGGCGCTCGCGCTCGCAGTGTCCTACATCGGCATCATCGCGGTGATCGTCGCCTTCGACGCCAACCGCATTCCGGGCGTCATCCTGATCGCCAGTTCGGTCGCGATCGTCCTGGGCATCGCCGGCTCCCAGTACCTCGTCAAGGTCCGCGCACTGAAGATCTTCGTCACCATGGGGCAGCAGAGCTTCCAGATCTATCTCCTGCACCTCTTCGTGATCGCTGTCGTCGTCGCGTTCGTCCCCCTGCTCGGCGAGACGAATGTCCCGACCGGCCCGGCGACGGTCTTCCCGTTCGCCCTGACGGTGTTCTCCCTCTGGGCGTCGCTGTTCCTCTTCCAGTCGCTGCGGCGCTTCTCCTGGTTGTGGGTGAGCCCGTTCAGCACCGGCAAGTCCCAGAAGAAGCGCCTCGCCGCCAAGGAGGCGAGATCGGCCGCGGTCCAGCCCACCGCGGTCGAGTCCGCAGCTCCTGTCGCCCCGGCCGATGAGCCCGCTGACGCGGGGACTGCGGGCAGACCGGAGAAGGACTGACCGGCGAGCACCTCCCGGGTGACTCCCCGGGCGACCCTTCTGCAGGCCCGAGTCGTCTCGGGCGCTGGTGAGTCCGCCTCAGACCGGGCCGGCCCGCGCTGCTCGGTCTCGGGTGAGCCGAGGGAGCAGTCGGACGAGGACGACCATGCCGACGAGTTCCACGAGGGTCTGCGTGACGACGACGACGGGCGCGAGCGACAGCGGTGCCGGGAGCGCGAGTGCGAGGGGCAGCACGACGAGCGAGTTGCGGGTCGCGCCGCTGAACACGAGGGCGCGCGTCGCGGGCACGTCGAGTCGGAAGACGCGTCCAGCACCCAGCCCCAGAGCGGTCATGACCACGAGGAATCCCGCGTAGAGCGGGACGAGAACGAGAAGCCGGCCGGCCGAGGCGCCCACGGCGCCGGACTGGGAGGCGACGACGGTGAAGAGCGTGGCCGTCATGAGCGGCACCACGAGCCCGAGCATCGTGGACTCGACGATCCGGCCGGCTCTGTGTCGGCGCGCCAGGGCCTGCACCAGCCCGGCCGCGGACAGCGGCACCACGATCAGCAGCAGGAACGCCCGCGCGAACGGACCGGCGTCGACCACCGCCACCCCCGCAGGACCGATGAAGAGCACCAGATACACGGGGAGGGGAGGATCTGCGCGAGCATCAGCAGCGGTGCGGCGGCGAGCAGCCGGTCGGACGCCCCTCCGGCGAGCCCGGCGAACGCGATCACGTAGTCGATGCACGGCGTCAGGAGCACCAGGAGGACCCCGAACAGCAGCACCGGAGTGTCGGCGACGAATCGGGACAGCCCGTAGGCGACGAGCGGCACGACGACGAAGTTCAGCACCCCGACCGCGGCGAGGAAGCGGCCGTCGCGCAGAGAACGCGCGATCGCGGCGAACGGGACCCCGAGGAACGTGGCGAACAGCAGCAGCGCGAGCACCGGTTCGATCGCGACCTCGAGGTGGTGCGCGGCGGGCAGCAGCAGTCCGAGAGCGGCGCCGGCGGCGATCGCGGCGAGGTAGAGCGGGATCTGGCGGTGCTCGAGCCAGGCGACGAGCGCTCTCACGACAGCAGGTCGGCGAGAAGGAGGGGCACGGGTGCAACGGTAGAGGCTCGCCGCCCGGCTCACCGACGTGGCCGAGACCACCCGCGAACCGCCGGCGCTGACCTGATCGCGCGTCGAGCGGAAGCACCGCCGCACAGTGAGTCCGCTGACGACCGCGACCTGGCGCGCCCGGGCGGATGATGGTCGGGTGAACCGCACCGATCGTCTCTACGGGCTCGTCGAGGAGCTGCGGGCGGTCTCGCCCCGGCCGCGGAGCGCGCGCCGTCTCGCCGAGCGGTTCGAGGTGTCGGTGCGGACCATCGAGCGGGACCTGTCCGCGCTGCAGCAGGCGGGTCTGCCGATCTGGGCGGAGCCCGGCCGCACGGGCGGCTATGTCATCGACGCGTCCGCGACCCTCGGGCCGGCCGGATTCACGGTGGAGGAGGCCGTCGCCGTGCTGATCGGCCTCAGCGCGCTGCAGCGCAGTCCGTTCCGGCAGGCAGCCAGGACCGCCGCCCGGAAGACGCTCGCGGTCCTGCCGGACGACGTGGCCGCCCGCGCCGGCGCGGTCGC
>NZ_PSVU01000074.1:0-11071 GCF_002932515.1 Rathayibacter sp. AY1D5 | reverse complement strand
CCATCGCCTCCCTGCCCGGGCTCGACGTGCTCGTCAACAACGCCGGCGTGCTCGGCACCTCGTTCGGCGTCGACGACCTCACCCCGGAGGCGATGGCGGAGTCGACGCTCGCCTGATCGGTGACGTCGAGGCGGACGGGGTGGGCGCCGAGCGCGCGGGCGGCGTCGCCGTCGGCGGTGTCTCGCATGCCGGCGTAGACGGTGTGGCCCGCCTCGAGGAGTCGGCGGGCGGTCTCGAGGCCGAGGGAGCGGTTCGCTCCGGTGATGAGTGTCGTGGTCATGCGCCCATCCTGCGCGGGTCGTCGGGCCTCGACCAGGCCGCGCTCGACGGGGGGACCGTCAGTACCCGGCTCGGCGACGGCGGGCGGAGGAGGATGGGCGGCATGGAGGAGTTCGCCACGGTGCTGCGCTCGTGGCGCGACCGCATCCGTCCCGCCGACGTCGGCCTGCCCGCGGGCTCGGGCCGCCGCGCCACGGGCCTGCGCCGCGAGGAGCTGGCGGCGCTCTCGGGCGTGAGCGTCGACTACCTCGTGCGGCTCGAGCAGGGACGCGCACGGAACCCGTCGCCGTCGATGCTCCGCTCTCTCGCGGTGGCGCTCCGGCTCACGGACAGCGAGCGCGACCACCTCTACCGGGTCGCCGGTGCCGCCGTCCCCTCGCCGGGCGTCGTGCCGCAGCACGTGAGCCCGGGCGTGCAGCGGATCGTCGACCGCCTGGGCGACGTGCCGCTCGCGGTGTTCACGGCGGCCCACGACATCCTGCTGTGGAACCCGCTCTGGGCCGCCCTGAACGGCGACCCCTCGGTGTTCACCGGGCTGGAGCGGAACCTCGTCTGGCGGCACTTCACCTCCGGCCACGCCGGCACCGAGTTCGACGCGCAGCACGAGGAGGACTTCGCGAGCGACCTCGCGGCCGACCTGCGCGCGGCGACCGGACGCTACCCGCGCGATCCGGCGCTCGCCGCCCTCGTCGCCCGGCTGCGCGAGGAGTCGCCCGAGTTCGAGCGGCGCTGGGCGGAGGCACGCATCGCCGAGCACCGCGCGAGCCGGAAGACGGTGACGCGGACGCCCGTCGGACCGATCACGATCGACTGCGACGTGCTCACGGCTCCGGGCACCGACCTGCGGATCGTCGTCTACACGGTGGCGCCGGGCAGCGAGGACGAGGCGCGGCTCGACCTGCTGCGGGTGACGGGGCTGCAGGCGCTGAGCACGGCGCCGGCGTGAAGCGGACGGGCGCGGCTGGGGCGCGCACAGCGGAGCGGGGCGCTGGCTGAACCGGGCTGAGCTAGTCGAGCGGGCTGAGCCGAGCCGAGCCGGGCGGGGTAAGCCGGGCTCGTCCCACGGCGGGCGGGACCGGCTCGGCGCGGCCGACGGCGCAACCTGCCGATGCGGGCGAGCGGCGGCGAGTGACGGCCGAGGTGGACGGCGAGACGCGTCCGCGGCGCCGACGTCCGCGCCCCCGGACCGCCCGCCACCCCTGCTCAGGACGCGCAGTACGCGGTGATGAACGCGTAGAGCTCGCCCTTCTGCTCGGGGGTCGCGGCGACGACGACGGTGCCCTGCCGGCCCGCGGTCTCGACGGTGACCGGCAGGCGCGTGCCGACCTTGTCCTCGGCGAGCGCGTGGGTGTCGCAGCGGGTGGGGACGGCGTCCAGGACCACGGAGCCGAGGGTCCCGGCGGGCACGGAGCGGTCGAGGGTCCAGGCGTCGGCGGCCTTGGGCGGCTGCAGCAGGATCGTGGCGTCGACGCTGCGGAGCACGAGGGGGGTGCCCCGGACGTCGGCGGTGATGGTGAGGCGCGCCGGCTCGTGCGCGGCGCCTCCGGACGTGTCGATCCGCAGGGCGAGGTCGGCGTCGACGGTGCGGGCGAAGCATCCGGACCGGGCGAGAGCGTCGACGAACGAGAACGGGTCGTCGGCGGGGTACGCGTGCTCGCCGTGGCCGTCGATGGCGAGGACGACCTCGAGCGCAGTGGGCGCCTCCGCGACCGGGCAGGCGGGCTCGGGCACGTCGACGCGGAGGTCGCGCGAGGTCCCGTCGGGGACGCCCGTGCCGCCGGTCCAGGTGAGCGGGACGGCAAGGCGCGGGTCCACGAGGCGGGCCGCGGTGACCTCGATCGGGGCGCCGCTGCCGTTGTGGACCTCGAAGACCATGGTGCCGCCGGCGATGTCGGAGCGGTTCTGCTGGACGGAGACGGTGACCCCGGGAGCCGGGGCGGACGGGGCGGAGGAGCGGGCCGGGTCGGGGGCGGCCTGAGTCGGAGTGGCCTGAGCCGGGGTGGCGGTGGTCGGAGCCACGGCGGCCGCCTCGGTGCCGCTCGGGACGCCTGTCGCGCCTCCCGGCGCGCAGGCCGCGAGGGCGGGCAGGAGGAGCAGCGCGGCGGCGAGGGCGCGGAGGCGTCGCATCGTGCCTCCCTCCGCTCGCCGTCAGTCTGGCGCCCCGGACCCCTCTCCGCGAGCGGGCGCTCCGCCTCCCCAGCTCGATCGATGCGTCACGAACGGTCGCCACGGCGGCCGGATGACGACCGTTCGTGACGCATCGCCGGAGCGACGGGGGTGAGGACGGGGGACGCGCACCCATTCGGGTGTGCGTCCGCTCCGAAGAAGGGCGAGGACTTCAAGAGGAGACAGATGGCACGCGGCAGATGGCACGTCGGCACGATCGTCGCGCGAGTGCGCGCATCCGCAGCGATCGGGGCCTCCGGGCTCGACGCGGTGGAGAGGGCGGAGCGCCGGGCCGAGGTCCTGCGCATCGCCGGAGGAGTCGATTCCGGTCGTCTCGGCGACGACCAGGCGATCGCGGCGTTCGGCCGGATCGTCGACGGCCTGCAGAGCGACCTGCCCGGCTCGGCGCTCGGCGCCTAGCCCGCGAGGCCGGCGTCCCGGTACCCGCCCGGAGCGGACACCCGCCGGGCCGACATCCCGAGCCTCCGCGGCGCTGAGACCCGCCGGGCGAGCGTGCCGACGGCCCACTGGGCGCGGAGACCCGGCACCCCGAGCACCCGCGCGCCGCGGAGCCCCGCTACCCCAGCGTCCCGAGCGCGATCCGCGGCAGCAGCCGCTGGATCGCAACAGCCGCCGCGCCGCGCGCCCACTCCACGAGCCCGCCGTCGTCGACGAGCAGCGCCAGGGGCGGAGCGTCCGGGTCGCGCGTGGCCGCGATCGCGGCGTCCACCACCGCGGCCTGCTCCGTGTAGAGGGCGACACCCTCCCCAGCCAGGATCACCGTGCCGGACATCGAGAGGTTGCCGATCGCGGCGATCATCGTCCCGAGCGCCGTGCCGGAGTCGGCGAGGATGCGCTCGGCACCGGGGTCGCCCGCGCGAGCGGCGGCGAAGCCCTCGGCCAGGGTCAGCTCGCGGCCGGTGGCGACGAAGAGCTGGCGGAGGAGCGAGGGCAGGCTGAGCATCGCGGTCGAGCAGCCGCGGTGGCCGGCCTCGCAGACGGGGCCGGTGGGATCCAGCGGGTAGTGGCCGCCCAGGCCGAGCCCCGCCTCCGGGGGCGCGACCACCCGGTCGTGCACCACCAGTCCGTAGCCGACGCCCGCGCCGACCGTGAGCACCGCGAAGTGCGGGATGCCGCGGCCCCGGCCGAACCAGTGCTCGGCTCCCGTGAGCGCGACCACGTCGTTCTCGAGGGCGACCGGCAGCCCGAGGGCGGCGGAGAGCGGAGCGGCGAGGTCGACGTCGCGCCAGCCGAGGAACGGCGCGCGGCTCACCCGGCCGTCGGCGGCGATGCTCCCGCCGAGCGTCACGCCCAGGCCGGCGAAAGCGGAGGGGCCGCCGAGCTCGTCGACGACCGAGACGATCGCGGCGATCACGTCGGCGGGCTCCGTGCCGGGCAGCGGGCGGACCAGCTCCCGCGCGGTCCGCGCGCGCAGGTCGGTGCGGACGGCGAGGACCTCGGTGCCGGTGATCTTCACGCCCGCGAAGCTCAGCGCGTCGGCGCGGATGTCGAGCGGGCGGGCGGGGCGGCCGACTCCGGTGCTCTGCTCGGGGCCCTCGACGACCAGGCCGCCGTCGAGGAACGGGCGCGCGAGCCGGGTCAGGCTGGCGGGCGAGAGGCCGAGGCGGCGGCCGAGCTCGGCCCGCGAGACGGGACCGTGGATCAGGACCTCGCGCGCCAGGAGCTCGGAGGAGCTCCCGGAGGCGTCCTCGGCGACGATGGTGTCGGTCACGGGGCTCCTTCTTTCCGGCCTGGTAGAAAGCTACCGGCAGTGCGCCGCTCCAGGAACGGATCCGGTCACCCTCACCACTCTTGACACCCCTATTACTTCTGCTCTAGAAATAAGCCATGCACCGCAGCATCGCCCCCACGAACGACTCCGTGACCCTCTCCGGCCGGGAATCGCGCCTCTTCCACTTGCAGGACGGGGGCACCAGCGTCGTCGTCGACGCCCGCCTCGTCACCTTCCCCACTATCGTGCACTGGGGCACCGCGCTCGGAGATCTTTCCGCCGCCGAACTATCCGCCCTGGCAGACGCCGCCCTCCCCCAGCGCGTCTCGGGCGGGCTCGACGCCTTCGCGCCGTTCGGCCTCGTCGCCGTCGAGGCCGACGGCTGGCAGCACGCCCCCACCTTCGAGGGCACCCACGAGCGCGCGGCCGCGTCGGAGCGGTTCGAGGTCGAGAGCATCGAGGCGCTCGGCTCCGCCCTCCGGACCGTCGCCACCGGCGCGGGCGTGCGCCTGACCGTGGACCTCGAGGTCGACGCGGCCGGCCTGCTCACCCAGCGCGCCCGGGTCGAGAACCTCGACGCCCGCCCGTTCCGCCTCGAGCGCTTCGAGCTCGGCTTCCCGCTCCCCGCGACCGCGCGCGAGATCCTCGACACCACCGGGCACCACCTCCGCGAGCGCCACCCGCAGCGCCGCCCGCTGACCATCGGCGAGCACACTCGCCGCACCCGCCGCGGCCGCCCCGGCGCCGACGCGACCCTCCTCCTCGCCGCGGGCACGCCCGGCTTCGGCTGGGAGCGCGGGCTCGTGCACGGCGTCCACCTGGGCTGGAGCGGCGACACCTCGCTCCGCGCCGAGCGCACCGTCGAGGGCGTCTCGCTCCTCGCGGCCGGCGAGCTGCTGCGGCCCGCCGAGATCGAGCTCGCGCAGGGCGAGAGCTACGAGACCCCGGTCGCCTACGGCTCCTGGGGCGACGGGCTCAGCGCTCTGCAGGCCCGGTTCCACGCGTCGCTGCGCGCCCGCCCGCAGCACCCCGTCGCTCCGAGGCCCGTCACCCTGAACACCTGGGAGGCCGTCTACTTCGACCACGACCTCGCTCGCCTCACCGCCCTCGCCGAGCGGGCCGCGCGGATCGGGGTCGAGCGCTTCGTGCTCGACGACGGCTGGTTCCTCGGCCGCCGCGACGACACCGCGGCGCTCGGCGACTGGACCGTCGACCCTTCGGTCTGGCCGGAGGGCCTCACTCCGCTGACGGACGTCGTCACCGGCCTGGGCATGCAGTTCGGCCTCTGGGTGGAGCCCGAGATGATCAGCCCCGACTCCGACCTGGCCCGCGCGCATCCGGAGTGGATCCTCGGCCCGGCCGGCCACCTCCCGGCCTCGGGGCGGCAGCAGCAGGTGCTCGACCTCTCGCAGCGCGGCGCGTTCGAGCACGTGCTCGACGCCCTCGACGCGCTGCTGATCGAGTACCCGATCGCGTACCTCAAGTGGGACCACAACCGCGACGTGATCGAGGCGGTCTCGCCCGTCACCGGCCGCTCCGCCGTCCACGAGAACGTGCTCGCGCTCTACCGCCTGCTCGACGAGCTGCGCTCCCGGCATCCCGGCGTCGAGATCGAGTCGTGCGCCTCCGGGGGCGCCCGCGTCGACCTCGGGATCCTCGCCCGCACCGACCGCATCTGGACGAGCGACTGCATCGACCCGCTCGAGCGGCAGACCATCCAGCCCTTCACCCAGCTGGTGGTGCCGCCCGAGCTGATGGGGCAGCACATCGGAGGGCCGCGGTCGCACTCGACGCAGCGCACCCACTCGCTCGCCTTCCGCGCCGGCACCGCGCTGCCGGGCCACCTCGGCATCGAGTGGGACGTCTCGGATCTCGCCCCCGCCGTCGAGGAGGAGCTGACCGCCTGGGTCGCCTTCCACCGCGAGCACCGGGCGCTGCTGCACACCGGGACGGTCGTGCGCGCCGACCTCGCCGACGACGCCGCCTCGCTCTCCGGAGTCGTCGCCGCCGACCGCTCCGCCGCCCTCTTCACCTTCGCCCAGCTGCGCACCGGCGAGACCTACCCGCCCGGCCGGATCACGCTCCCGGGCCTGGACCCGGAGCGCACCTACTCCGTGGCGCTCGCCCCGGTCACGTCGCCGCTCGGCGGCCCCGGGCAGTCGCCGCTCGGCTGGGCCGAGCACGGGACCGCGCTCCGCGGCCGCGTGCTGGGCACTGTCGGGCTCCAGGCCCCCGTCCTCGATCCGGAGCAGCTCGTCGCGCTCGTGCTCACCGCCCTCTGACCCGCCCTCCCGGCTCCGGAGCCGACCCGCTCCCCCGCCGCCGCACCTGCTCTCGCACCGCCCTCCGCGGTCGAGCGCGCCCTGAGACCTGTCCCCACGCGCAAGGAGGCGCCGCATGTCCGCTCATCCGCATCCCCCCGGGTTCTCCCGGCGGCTGTTCCTCTCGGTGCCGCTCGCCGCGGCGTCCGCCGCCGCCCTCGCCTCCTGCGCCTCCCCCGGCGCCGGCGACGGAGTGACCACGCTCGACTTCTTCCAGTTCAAGGCGGAGGCGGTGGAGGACTTCGCGCGGATCATCCGCGAGTTCGAGGCGGCCAACCCGGACATCCGGGTCATCGCCAACAACGTGCCCGACCCCGACACGGCCATCCGCACCCTGCTCGTCAAGGACAAGGTGCCGGACGTGCTGACCCTGAACGGCAGCGGCTACTACGCCGACCTCGCGAAGGCCGGCGTGTTCCACGACTTCACGGGCGACGAGCTGGTCGAGCGGGTGAACCCGGCGGCCCTCGACATCCTCGCCGCCCTCGGCAGCTTCGAGGGGAAGGAGGTGAACGCGCTCGCCTTCGCGAACAACGCGGACGGGATCCTCTACAACCGCACGATCTTCGCCGAGAACGGGATCGAGGTGCCGACCACCTGGGACGAGCTGATCGCCGTCTGCGAGACGCTCACCGCCGCCGGGATCACTCCCTTCTACGGCGCCCTGCTCGACAACTGGACCGGCGCCCCCGCCTTCAACGCGCTCGGCGGGCAGCTGCAGCCGGACGGCTTCTTCGACGCGATGCGCGAGGAGGGAGCGGCGCTCGGCCCCGACTCCCCCGTCTCGTTCTCGAAGGACTACGCGACGACGATGGAGCGGCTCGGGCAGCTCTTCTCGTACACGCAGGAGGGCTCGTTCGGCCGCGGCTACGACGACGGCAACCAGGCCTTCGCCGCGGGCGAGGCGGCCATGTACCCGCAGGGCATCTGGGCGATCAACCCGGTGCGCACGAACAACCCCGACATCGATCTCGGCGTCTTCCCCTACCCGGTGCTCGACGACCCCGCGGACACGCGGGTCACCTCGGGCGTCGACGTGGCCGTCGCCATCGGCCGCGGCACTCCGAAGCTCGACGCGGCCCGCCGCTTCGTCGACTTCCTGCTGACCCCCGGAGTCGTCGAGCCGTACGTCGAGAGCCAGGCCGCCTTCTCGCCGCTGGTCGGCGCCGCACCCAACTCGGACCCCACGCTGGCCGAGCTGCAGCCCTACTTCGAGCAGGGACGGCTGATCGGCTTCGTCGACCACCAGATCCCCGCGAGCATCCCGCTCAACCCCACGCTCCAGGCGTTCCTCGCCAGCGGGGACGCCGACGCGGCGCTCCGGACCCTCGACAGTGAGTGGCGCAAAGTCGCGGCACGCACGACCAGGAAGTGACCCCATGACCACGACCACGACGGCCGCCGCGCAGGCGGTGGCGACCACTCCTCCGCCGCCCGCGCGCCGCAAGCGCACCATCGGGCGCACCTCGAAGACCTTCTACTGGATGACGGTCCCCGCCGTCCTGCTCTTCTTCGTGCTCCACACGGTCCCGGTCCTCACCGGAATCTTCTTCAGCTTCACGGACTACGCGGGCTACGGCTCCTGGGACCTGATCGGCGCCTCGAACTACCTCGCGCTCCTCCAGGACGACCGCGTCTGGAAGGCCTACGGGTTCACCTTCGGCTTCGCGATCGTGGCGACCGTGCTGGTGAACGTGATCTCGCTCGCCATCGCCGTCGCCCTCAACGCGCGGATCAAGTTCCAGACGGCGTTCCGCGGGATCTACTTCATCCCCTACGTGCTCTCGACCCTGGTCATCGGCTACGTGTTCCAGTACCTCTTCGCGAACTCGCTGCCGCAGATCCTCGGCGCGATCCCGGTGATCGGCGACAACATCCTCGCGAACGCCGACTGGGCGTGGGTGGCGATCGTGGTGCTGGCGGTCTGGCAGGCCTCGGCCTTCTCGATCATCATCTACCTCGCCGGACTCCAGACGATCCCAGGCGAGCTCTACGAGGCGACCTCGCTCGACGGAGCGGGGAGGTGGCGGCAGTTCACCTCGATCACGTTCCCGCTGATCGCCTCCTTCTTCACGATCAACATGGTCATCTCGATGAAGAACTTCCTCCAGGTGTTCGACCACATCATCGCCCTCACCAACGGCGGTCCCGGCACCTCGACGGAGTCGATCACGCTGCTGATCTACCGCGGCGGCTTCCAGGGCGGCGAGTACGCCTATCAGACGGCCAACGCCGTCCTCTACTTCCTCATCATCATCGTGGTCTCGCTGATCCAGTTCCGAGTCCTCAGCCGCAGAGAGGCGTCGTTCTGATGACATCGACCATCACCCCCACGACCGCGATCGCCCTCGGCGAGCCCGAGGGGCGGCGCCGGCCCTCCCGCGACACCTACCGGATCAACTGGTGGGCGACCGCGCTCATCGCGGTCTGCTCGCTGACGATCCTCCTGCCGCTCTACTTCGCCGTCGTGACCGCGCTGAAGACGCCCGACCAGCTCGGCGGCACCGGGTTCGAGCTGCCGACCTCGATCTCGTGGGGCAACTTCGCCGAGGCGTGGACGGCGACCCGCTTCCCGCAGGCCTTCGTGAACACCGCGCTGATCACGGTCGGAGCCGTCGTGCTGACGCTGTTCTCGAACTCGATGGTCGCCTACGCGGTCGCCCGGAACATGCACAGGCCGTTCTTCAAGGGCGTCTACTTCTACCTGCTCGCCGCGGTCTTCGTGCCGTTCCCGATCATCATGCTGCCGGTGGTGAAGGAGACGGCCCTGCTGGGCCTGGACAACCAGGCCGGGCTGATCCTGCTCTACGCCGTGTTCGGGCTCTCGATCAACACGTTCATCTACACGGCCTTCATCCGCTCGATCCCCATCGAGCTCGAGGAGGCGGCGCGCACCGACGGCGCCTCGACCTGGCGGACCTACTGGCAGGTGATCTTCCCGCTGCTCGGCCCGATGAACGCGACCGTCGGGATCCTGACCTGCGTGTGGGCGTGGAACGACTTCATCCTGCCGCTCGTGGTGCTCTCGGACCCGTCCGCCCGCACCCTGCCGCTGGCCGAGTACGTCTTCCAGGGGCAGTTCAACACGAACTACACCGTCGCCTTCGCGTCCTACCTGATGGCGATGGCGCCGCTGCTGATCGTGTACCTCTTCGCGCAGCGCTGGGTGGTCAGCGGAGTGATGCGCGGGTCGATCAAGTAGCGGTCGCGGCGAGCGCCGCCTCGAGCAGGTCCGTGAGCACGGTGCCTCGCGAGCCCGCGTCCTCCGGGTGCCACTGCACGCACCAGAGCGGCGCGGACTCGTGCTCGAGGGCCTCGACGGTGCCGTCGTCGGCGCGGCCGACCACGACGAGGCCCTCGCCCGGACGGTCGACGGCCTGGTGGTGGGAGCTGCGGACGACGAGCTCCGCGGCGCCGAGGATGCCGGCGAGGGCGCTGCCCGGCTCGAGCGCCACGCGGTGGTCGACCATCCCCGACAGGTGCTCGCCGGGGACCGACCGGCCGACGTGACCCGCGCCGGGCAGGTGCTGCACGAGGTCGCCGCCGAGGGCGACGTTGACCAGCTGCATCCCGCGGCAGATCCCGACCAGCGGGGTCCGCGTCTCGACGGCACGGCGGACGAGCGCGATCTGCGCGCGGTCGGCCGCGGGGAAGGACTGGCCTCGGTGCGGGTCGTCGGGCCGGCCGCCGTAGAGGGACGGGTCGACGTCCTCCCCTCCGGTGACCACGACGGCGTCGGCGGCGGCGAGCCGACGCTCGAGCTCGGCGGCGCCGGCCTGCTCGGCAGGGACGCGGTCGACCACGAAGCCCGCGGCGGTGGCGGCCGAGACGACGCTCGCGGTCAGCAGCTGCAGCTCGATCTCGAACTCGGGATCCTCGCGGCCGCCGTCGGCGACGTCGACGACGAGCAGGACGGGGCGGTCGGAGGCCATGCGGACATCGTGCCACCCGGCCGGCTCCTGCAGAACGTCGGCGGAGAGGAGGGCCTGTGCGTCGGCGGGCGAGGGACCGCGCTCTCGGCGTGCGTTCTGCAGGAGCCCGCAGACCTCTCCCGGGGTCTGGTCAGGATCCGATACCGCGATCTAGGATGTTCAGGTTCACATTCCGTGCGAAGACGCACACCTCCGCGGCCCTGCGGATCGTGCCTCGACGCCGCACCCGATCACGAGGGCCTAGCTGCATGAGACGATCACGATCGGCGGTGAGGACCGCTCTGGCGGTCGCGACCGTCGCCGCCACGGCGCTGCTCGGCGCCACGGTCCCCAGCTCCGCCTTCGGAGCCACCGAGACCCCGCTCCTCCACTACACGTTCGACACCGCCCCCACCGGCACCACGGTCGCCGACACCAGCGGCAACGGCTACAGCGCGACGCTGCGCGGCTCCGGAGCCCAGTTCCGCAACGGGCTCATCAGCCTCCCCGGCGGATCCGCCGCGGCCGCCCCCTACCTCGAGATCCCCACCGCCGGCCTCGTCGGCAAGAAGGACCTGACCTTCTCGACCTGGCTCGCCCACAAGGGCGGGACCGGCAACGTCGCCGCCGCGTTCGTCGGAGCGCCCGTCGCCTCCGGCGCC
>NZ_PSVU01000073.1:0-11310 GCF_002932515.1 Rathayibacter sp. AY1D5 | reverse complement strand
CGATCGTGCGCACGGACGCCGGGCTCTCGATTGCAGCGACCTGCACGCTCAGCGAGCTCGCCGCGATGCCCGACGCGGGCGACACCGCCCATCCGCTCTCCCCCCGAGCCGAACGATCGATCCGCGTGCCAGCGGATCGATCTAGGCGATCGCTCCCCGCTCTGCGAAACGTGACCACCCTCTCCGGCCGACCGCGCCGAGCCCGGCGGGGACGGGCTCGAAGGAAGATCAGCCCAAGCTCGCGACCCACTCCGAGCTGCCGTCGACGAAGGACTGCTCCTTCCAGATCGGCACCGACGCCTTGATGTCGTCGACCAGTGCCGCGCAGGCTTCGAAGGCCGCCGCGCGGTGGGCCGAGGCCACGGCGCAGGCGAGGGCGAGGTCGCCGACCACGAGGTCGCCGATCCGGTGCACGGCGGCGATGCGGACGTCGGGCCAGCGCTCGGCGATGCGGCGGGCGGAGGCGAGGAGTGCGGCGGGGGCGTCCGGGTGCGCCTCGTAGGACAGCCGGAGCACCCCGCGGCCCTCGTCGTGGTCGCGGACGACGCCCGCGAAGGTCACCACGGCGCCGTGCGTCGGGGAGTCGACCGCCTGCTCGCACTCGTCGACGGTGATGGCCTCGGCCGCGAGCCGGGCGAGGGCGACCGGCTCAGCGGGCATGGTCGCCGCCTCCGAGCTGATCGAGGAGGTGCCCGATCACCGGGTCGAGCACGTCGATCCCGTCGCGGACGCCGCCGGGGGAGCCGGGGAGGTTCACTACGACGGTGCGGCCGCTGACGCCGGCGAGCCCGCGGCTGAGCACGGCGGTCGGGACGTGGGCGGCGCCCTTGGCGCGCACCGCCTCGGCGAGGCCGGGCAGGGGCCTCTCCAGGAGGGGGGCGGTCTGCTCCGGGGTGACGTCGCTCGGGGCGACGCCCGTCCCGCCGGTGGTCACGACCACGTCGACTCCGCTGCCGATCGCGTCGGCGATCGCCTCGCCCACCGCGTCGCCGTCGGCCACGACGACCACCCGGGACTCCCAGCCGCGGGTGGTGAACCAGGCCTCCAGCGCCGGTCCCGTCCGGTCCTCGTACACGCCGGAGGCGGCACGGGTGGAGGCGACGACCGCCACCGCCCGCCGCGTCACGGGGTTCCTCCGCTCGTCCACGAGCCGCTCCTCCCGCCCGCCTTCGCGAGCACACGGATACCGGTGATCGCGGCACCGCGATCGACCGCCTTGATCATGTCGTAGACCGTGAGGGCGGCCACGCTGACCGCGGTCAGCGCCTCCATCTCGACGCCGGTGCGCCCGGTCGTGCGCACGCGCGCCTCGATCCGGACGCGGCCGTCCTGCGGCTCGAGGTCCACGTCGACGCCGTCCAGCGCCAGCGGGTGGCAGAGCGGGATGAGGGTCGAGGTCGCCTTCGCGCCGAGGATCCCGGCGATCCGCGCCACGCCGAGCGCTTCGCCCTTGGGCAGCTCGCCCTGCTCGAGGAGCCGCACCACCTCGGGCGAGGTCTCGACGTAGCCCTCGGCGACGGCGGTGCGCGCCGTGACCTCCTTCGCGCTCACATCGACCATGTGCACGGCTCCGTCGCCGCGCACATGGGTGAGCCGATCGCTCTCAGTCATCGATCCTCCAGATCTCGACCGTGTCGCCGGTCGCTGCGTGGTCCGTCCCGACGGGGACGTGGATGAGCACGGTGGAGCGGGCGTAGGACGCCAGTAGGTGCGAGCCGGGCCCGCCCACCGGGTGCACGAGGCCCTCGTCGTCGAGGACTCCGCGGCGGATCTGGTGCAGGTGCGCGGGCGAGTCGAGCGCCGTGCCGAGGCGCGCACGGAGCCGCGGCCGCTCGGCGGGCGTCCGTCCCGCGAGCGAGCGCAGCACGGGCCGGAGGAACACCTCGAACGAGACCAGGGCGCTCACCGGGTTCCCGGGAAGCGAGACGACCGGCAGGTGCAGCCCCTCGGCCACGCGCACGAGACCGAGGCCCTGCGGGCCGCCCGGCTGCATCTCGACGTGGCCGAACTCCGAGCCCGCCGGGCCGAGCGCGTCGCGGACGACCTCGTACGCGCCCGCGCTGACACCGCCGACCGTGATCACCAGGTCGGCCGCGCCCGCGTGCTCCTCGAGCAGCGCCAGGAGGTCCTCGGCCCGATCGCTCGTGCAGGCGACGACGACGGGCAGCGCGCCCGCCTCGCGGACGGCCTCGGCCAGCAGGGCGCCGTTCGCGTCGTGGATCTGCGCCTCCTCGAGGACGGCGCCTGCGGGACGGATCTCGTTGCCGGTGGGGACGACGAGCACCCGGAGTCGCGGCAGCACCTCCGCCTCGGTCAGCCCGAGGGAGGCGAGGAGTCCGTAGTGGGCCGCGCGGAGGACCGTGCCGGCCGGGAGGGCGAGCTCGCCGCGGCGGGCGTCGCTGCCCCGGGCTCGGACGAAGGTCGCCGGCACCACCGGGTGCGCGAAGGCGACGCTGCCCGCCGCGGGGAAGCGCGGAGGATCGACGCGCTCGACCGGGACGACGGCGTCGGCCCCCTCCGGCAGCGGCGAGCCGGTCATGATCGGTGTCGCCGTGCCGGGCTCGTGCCGCGGCGCCCGGTCGCCCGCGGGGATCGGCGCCGAGACGGGCAGGGCGACGGGATGCTCCGGCGCCGCCGCGTCGAGGTCGGCCGCCCGCACCGCGAAGCCGTCCATCTGCGAGTTGTCGAAGCGCGGCAGGTCGAGCGGGGAGTCGACGGAGCGGGCGAGGACCCGCCGGTCGTACGCGCCCGGATCGGCGGCGACGGCGGCCGGCTCCAGGCTCAGGGTCTCGCGGGCACCCCGCGTGGCCAGCGGCGCGAGCAGCGCCCGCACCCGGGCGGCGTGCAGGTCGATCGAGGTCATCGTGTCCTCTCGCGAGCGGCGGAGCCCGACCGGCGGCGGGACCGAGTCCATCTTGCCGGGTCGCGCCCGGTTCCGCGGCGTAGTGTGAGCGGATGAGCACAGCACTGGGGATCCCGGGCTTCCGGCCCCGACAGCGCAGCGCGGTCCTCCCGGCCGACCGCCCCGCCACCCCGCTCCTCCTGGACACCTACGGGCGCGTCGCGGACGATCTGCGGATCTCGCTGACGGACAAGTGCAATCTGCGCTGCACCTATTGCATGCCGGCGGAGGGCCTGCCGTTCCAGCCGCCCGCGTCCCTGCTCAGCCGCGAGGAGATCCTCCGCCTCGCGCGCATCGCCGTGGAGCAGTTCGGCGTCCGCCAGATCCGCTTCACCGGCGGCGAGCCGCTCCTGCGCAAGGACCTCGTCGACATCATCCGCGACGTCGCCTCCCTCGACCCGCGCCCCGAGATCTCGCTCACCACGAACGCGATCGGCCTGTCGGGTCGGGCGGCGGCGCTCGCCGACGCCGGCCTGAACCGCGTCAACGTCTCGCTCGACTCGATCTGCGCCGAGACCTTCGCGAAGGTCACCCGTCGCCCGTTCCTCGACCGCGTGCTCGCGGGCATCGACGCGCTCGGTCCCGCCGGCCTGGACCAGACCAAGATCAACGCAGTGCTCCTGCCCGGGATCAACGACCACGAGGCCCCGGAGCTGCTCGCCTGGGCCCTCGCGGGAGGCCACCAGCTCCGCTTCATCGAGCAGATGGCGCTCGACGCCGACCACGGCTGGGACCGCGCGACCATGATCACCGCCGCGGACATCCGGGCGCTGCTCTCGGAGCGCTTCTCGCTCAGCCCGCACGCGGCCCCCCGCGACGGCGCCCCCGCCGAGCTCTTCGACGTCCGCGAGGCCGGGGGGTCCGAGGTGCTCGGCCAGGTGGGGATCATCGCGTCCGTCACCGAGAACTTCTGCGACGACTGCCGCCGCACCCGGCTCACCGCCGAGGGAGGTGTCCGCAGCTGCCTCTTCTCGAACGAGGAGACGGACCTGCTCGGCCCGATGCGCGCGGGCGCGGACGACCACGAGGTCGCCCAGCTCTGGCGCGGGGCGATGTGGGCCAAGCCCGCGGGACACGAGATGAACCGGGCGGGCTTCGTGCAGCCCGAGCGCACGATGAGCGCGATCGGCGGATGAGCATGCGGGTCCGCTACTTCGCGGCGGCCAAGGCCGCCCTCGGCCGTGGTTCCGACGAGCTCGACGAGGTGCCCGACCTGGGCGCTCTCGAGGAGAGACTCGTCGCCTCCGCGCCCTCGGCCGCCGACGTGCTCGCACGGTGCACCTACCTGGTCGACGGCGTGTCGACCGCGAACAGGGCCACGCCGCTGCGTCCCGATGCCGCGGTCGACGTCCTGCCGCCGTTCGCCGGCGGCTGACCCCGAAGAGCCCTCCGTGACGAGCCGTCCTCGACCGGACCGGTGCGTCCGCTCCGCGCGGTCCGCAGCAGGTGCGTCCGCGCTTCTGGAGGACGCTGCATCCCGAGGACGGACTGGTCCTGTCCCGCCGCACAGGGACCCGCGGGACGCCTCCCTCGGACCCGCGTGCGGCGGGGCAGGACCGGATCAGCGGCCGATCCCGTGCGTCACGGGCACAGGACGTTGGTCATCGTGTCGAGCACGTTGCGGTTCTGAGGAATCCGAACGCCGAGGAGACTCCGGTGGCGACCAGCACGCCGCTGACGAAGGCCCGGCCGTCCCGGGTCACGTAGGCGTCCGGCGCGAAGATGGTGGCGTCGGAGGGCACACCGGAGGCGACGCGGATCTGCGGCTGCGTCCTGTCCGCGAACGCGCCGTACCGGACGAGAGCGCCGTTCTGGATCACGTCCACGACGTCACGGTTCTGTCGATCGCGGTAGGCGTCGGCACTGGTCACCCCGGTAGCGACCAGGATGCTGCTGTTGAAGAGGCGCCCGTCCGGCGTCAGGTGGTACGAGGGCGCCAAGGCGGTCGATCCTGCCGGAACGTTCCTGGCGTAGACCAGGTTCTTCGTGGAGGAGATGTAGCGGACTAGCTCCGAGCCTACGATCACGTCGATGACGTCGTTGTTGCTCTGGTCGCGGAAGGAGTCCGCGCTCGTCACTCCGGTGGTCACGAGGGCTCCGCCGGCGCGCCGCAGCTCGCCGTTCGGTGTGACGTAGAAGGCGGGCGCATGGACCGTCGATCCGGCCGGCACGCCGCTCCCGATGGCCTTCGGCGCGGCCTCTCCGGTGACGAAGCGGTAGAAGACGCCGTCGACGACGAAGTCGGCGACGTCGCGGTTCTGCTCGTCGCGGAAGCCCTGGACGCTGGTGACGCCGCGCGCGATCCGCCCCCCGCCGTGATAGAGCTCGCCCGACTCCGTCAGGTAGTACCGGGGTCCGACGGTCTTGGCTCCCGAGGGCACGTTGCCGTTCGACTCCGTCGTCGTCCGTCCGCCGTCGGTGACGTACCGGACGGCGGTCCCCGTGGTCGCGGTGGTGCTCGCGGTCGCCGTCGCGCCCGCGGCGCCGGAGACGGCGGAGAGGGTGATGCCGTTCTGCGCCACGTTCCCGGCCGTGACCGGGATGCTCACGCGTCCGTCCGCGCCGGTCGTCGCCCTGACGGTCTGCGCGCCGCCGCTGGTCAGGCCGGCGGGGAGAGTGATGGCGACCGTGTCGCCGGCAGCGGGAGCGCCGTTGGTCGTGGCGAGGACGGAGACCGTTCTCGTGGTGCAGGCGGGGAAGGAGTACGCCGGGGCGTCGAAGGCGAGGGTGAGGCCGGTGGACGCGGCGGCCGCGGGGGTCGCGACCGCCGCGGCGACGACGGGGACGGACCAGGCCGCACCCGACATGATCGTCCGCCGGGCGAGCCCCCCGCGGGTCGAGTCGATCCGCGGTGGGAGGGAGCGCGAGTGCGCTGCCGTCGGGTCCAGGGCGTTGGTGTCCGTCATGGTGTTCCTTTTCTTTCTTTCGTGCGAGGGGTGGTGGACGCGCCGATCCTGCCGAACGTCCGGCCTCCGGTCGACGCGGAACGGGCCGCGACGAGGTTCCATGCCCGACCGTGGACGTTCCGTCGCGCCGCCGGACCGGGGGAGCCGCTCAGGCCGCCTCCTCGCCGGGAGCCCGTCCGGCGCGGGGGGCGCGGCGGCCCACGTCAGCTCGCGTCGTCGATCCGGCGGAGGGTCCGCTGCATGTGGATCCGCGAGCTGAAGCCGGCCGACCGCGCCACGCGGTCCAGGTCCGTCGCCGCCCGCGGGCCGAGCTCGTCGAGGAGGCGCTGCGCCTCGAAGGCCCGCGCGCGCTCGATCCGCTGACGAGGGGTGGTGCCGGCGGCCGAGAACGCCCGGTGCAGGTGGCTGACCGACACGCCGAGGCTCTCCGCAAGCGTCTCCACCGTGAAGGAGCGGTCGCGGTAGTGCCGCTCGATCAGGCGCGTGCCGTTCGCATACACGGCGGCGGGGGACCGGTCCTCCCGGTCGGAGGAGGGCAGCAGCGCCGAGAAGGCCGAGGCCAGGAGGTGCTCGCTCGCGATCTCGAAGTGCTCGAAGGCCGCGTCCGAGGGCTCGACGCCGAAACTGAGGACGGTGTTCGCCGCACCGGTGAGTGCGCGCCAGTAGGCCTCGGGGAGGGCGAGGACCCGGTCCGTGAGCGAGGCGAACTCGCTCGCGCGGAGCACCGAGGGGCGCAGCTGCCACTCGAAGCGCGCCCACGGACTGAGCGCCGCCGCGTACTGCACCGTCGAGGCGCGGGTCACGAGAGCGCTGCCGGCCGGGAGCCGGTGGTCGCGGCCCCGGGCGGAGAGGCGGCCGGTCCCGTCGAGGCTGAAGAGCACGCGGAGCCTTCCGGGATGGGGGAGGACCTCGAACTCCCCGGTCTGCAGCCAGGCGCGGCTGAGGCTGAGGCGCGGCGAGACGATCGCGTCGCAGACGGCACCTCGCGGCAGGGGGCGCCGCGGAATCCAGCCGAGCCGACGCAGCCGCCTCTCGGCGGGACTCCAGACCCCGGGCATCACGCCTCCGCGCCGGGGTCGGGCGGGTCGGGAGGATCGAGCAGCGCCGCCTGCCGCGCGGAGTGCGGTGAAGGCGTCGGCATGGGTGCTCTCCTCGGAACGGTGGCCGCGAGCACGCCACCGCCGATCAGCTTCGGACACTGCTCCGCCCTGATCCGCGGAGAAGGACGGATCCTCTCCGCTGCGAGCACCGAACATCCCGGGTCGCCGATCGGCAGGGCGCTGGGTGCGCCTCACCCCTCCCGTTCCACGGCGCACGCGGCCGCGGGGCGGGTCACCGCTCCCGCCACGACGCCATCCCGCCGTCGAGCGAGTCGGACGCCACGCCCGCCGCCGCCGCGCGCTCCGCCGCGAGACGCGACCGGACCCCGGAGGCGCAGTGCAGCACGAGCGGACCGGCCGGCAGAGCGGCGGGGTCGAAGCGCGACATCGGCATCCGCACGGCACCGGGCACCGCGACGGACCGGTCCTCGTCGTCCTCGCGGAGGTCGACGACGGTCGGGGGCATCGGCCCGGCCAGCCGCTCCCGCAGCTCGGCCGCCGTGATCGAGCCCGCCGCGGCCCGCCGCTCCGGGACCGGCGGCACCCGCCGCTCGAGAGGGAGCTCGGCCCAGGAGGAGTCGAGAGCGTCGTGCACGAGGACGCGACCGAACAGCGGCTCGCCCGCCCCGGTCACGAGCTTGACGACCTCGGCCGCCATGGCCGAGCCGATCAGCGCGCAGAGCGCGCCCAGCACGCCCACCGTCGAGCAGCTGTCGCCCGCGTCCTCGGCCTCGGGGTGCAGCGCGCGCAGGGTCACCCCTCCGCCCGGGGCGCCGGCCCAGAAGGTCGAGAGCTGCCCGTCGAAGCCGAGTGCCGATCCCCACACGTGCGGGATCCCGGCGCGCGTCGTCGCGTCCGAGGCGAGGTAGCGCGCGCCGAAGGTGTCGAAGCCGTCGACCACGACGTCCCAGCCCGCCACCAGGGCGTCGACGTTGGCCGAGGTCAGCGACACCGGGAAGGCCCGGGCGTCGATGCCGGGGGAGAGCCGCCGCGCGGTCGCCGCCGCCGACTCCGCCTTCGACCGGCCCACCGAGGAGTCGTCGTGCGCCGTCTGCCGCGCCAGGTTCGAGAGCTCGACGACGTCGCCGTCCACGATGCCGAGCCGCCCGATCCCGGCCGCGGCGAGCGCCGTGATCACCGGCGAGCCGATGCCACCCGCGCCGAGGATCAGCACGCGCGCGTTCCGGAGGCGCCGCTGTCCGACCTCCCCGAGGGGCGCCAGGCGGATCTGCCGGGCGAACCGCTCGCGCTCGGCGGCGGTCAGCGGCGGTCCGGGCTCGACGAGCGGGGTCATGGGAGCTCCTTCCTCCCCTGGCCCTCGTGGGCGACGGGGGTGAAGCCGACGGCCTCGTTCACGGCGAGCATCGGTCGGTTCTCCTCGGCGTTCCAGGTGTAGACGGCCCGGCAGTCCGGGGCGGTCCCCACCGCATCGCCGATCGCGGTCAGGGCGAGGAAGTCGCTCCAGCCGTCGGCGCCCACGGCCTCGGGGATCGCGAGCTCGCGGATCCGGAGCGCCGGGTCGGAGGTGCGGTTCACCACCCCAGTGTGCACGTCCCGGCGCCCGCGGCGGCCTCCTGCGCCTGTTCCGGTGCGGGATCGCGGCGGTCCGTCGGCCGGTCGGGGCTCCGCCTCCCGGCCCGGCCGCGGCCGTCGGCTACCGTGGAGGCGTTGTGGACGGGAGCGAGGCGGCCGGGTGTACCTGAAGAGCCTGACCCTCAAGGGGTTCAAGTCCTTCGCTCAGCCGACCACGTTCGCCTTCGAGCCGGGGGTCACCTGCGTCGTCGGCCCCAACGGCTCGGGCAAGAGCAACGTCGTCGACGCGCTCGCCTGGGTGATGGGGGAGCAGGGGGCGAAGACGCTCCGCGGCGGCAAGATGGAGGACGTCATCTTCGCGGGCACCTCCACCCGCGGACCCCTCGGCCGCGCCGAGGTCGCGCTCACCATCGACAACTCGGACGGCGCCCTGCCGATCGAGTACACCGAGGTGACGATCACCCGGACCCTCTTCCGCAACGGCGGCAGCGAGTACGCGATCAACGGACGCGGCTGCCGGCTGCTCGACGTGCAGGAGCTGCTGAGCGACTCCGGTCTCGGGCGCGAGATGCACGTCATCGTGGGGCAGGGACAGCTCGACGCCGTGCTGCACGCGACCCCCGAGGAGCGGCGCGGGTTCATCGAGGAGGCCGCCGGGATCCTCAAGCACCGACGCCGCAAGGAGAAGACGCTCCGCAAGCTCGAGGCGATGCAGGCGAACCTGACCCGCCTCTCCGACCTTGCGGGCGAGATCCGGCGCCAGCTCAAGCCCCTCGGGCGCCAGGCCGAGGTCGCACGGCAGGCTCAGACGATCGCCGCCGTGGTGCGCGACGCCCGGGCGCGCCTGCTCGCCGACGACGTGGTCGAGCTCCGGACCGCTCTGGACGGCTTCGCCCGCACCGAGAGCGAGCGGCACAGCGAGCGGGTGGTCCTGCAGCAGCGGCTCGAGCAGGCGACGCTCCGGCGAGCGCGGATCGAGGCGGAGGTGGTCGGCGACGCGGTCGACGACGCCCGGCGCACCTCGTTCGAGCTGGAGTCGGTGCAGGAGCGGCTGCGCAACCTCTCGGCCCTCGCCGGGCAGCGGCTCGCGATGCTCGAGCTCGAGTCCGAGCAGCCGCAGATCCAGCCGCGCGTGACGCCGGCGCAGGTGGAGGAGGCGCGGGTCGAGCTGGAGCGCCTGCGGCAGGCCGTCCTCGACGCGGAGTCGGCGTGGGTCCAGGCGCAGGGCACGACCGTCGCCGCCCGCTCCGCCCTCGACGCGGTCGACGAGGAGATCGCCGCGCAGGCGGCCCTCGTCTCGCGCTACGACCTCGAACTCTCCACCCTCTCGGGGCAGGCCGACACCGCCGCCTCCCGTCTCGCGTCCGTCCGGGGCGAGGTCCTGCGCGCGCAGAACACCCTCGACGCGGCCGACCGGCGGAAGGAGGCGGCGCGGCGGGCGCTCGACGCTCTGGAGGCCGAGCTGGACGACGCGGGCCGCGGCCCCGACGGCGGCCTCGACGAGGGCTACGAGCTCGCCCAGTCCGCGGTCTCGGCCGCCGAGGGCGGGATCGAGCGGCTGCGCGAGGAGCTGCACGCCCTGGAGCGCGAGCGCGAGGCGCTGGCCGCCCGCACGGGTGCCCTGTCGCTGGCCCTCGACGTCTCGGACGGCTCGGCCGAGCTGATCGCCGCCCGGATCGAGGGGGTGCGCGGCCGGGTCGCCGAGCGGATCCAGGTGCGGCCGGGCTCCGAGGCCGCGATCGCCGCCGCCCTCGGCGCGGTCGCCGACGCCGTGCTGGTCGAGTCGACCGCCCGGGCCGACGCGGCTCTGGACGCCGCGCTGGAGCGCGACCTCGGACGCGTCGAGCTGCTGGTCGCCGACGCCGCCCGGCCGCACGTCGCTCTCACCGTTCCCGAGGGGGCGGAACGCGCGGGCGACCTCGTCACGGCGCCGGCCGGGGTCCTCTCGCTCCTCGAGCGTTTCCTCGTGGTCGAGGACCTCGCCGCGGCGCGGCGCCTGAGGGAGCGCATCGACCCGGGCACCGTCCTGGTCACCCGCGACGGCGCGACCGTCTCCGACGCCGTGCAGAGCGCCGGCTCCGGCGGGCAGCGCAGCCGGATCGAGCTCGTCTCCGAGCGCGACTCGGCCGCCGCCCGGCTGGAGGAGGTCGAGGGCGGGATCGACCGGCTCCGCTTCGAGCTCGCCGAGCAGACCGGTGCGCTCCGCGGCGCGAAGGAGCAGGCCGCGAGCGCGCTCTCGGCCCTCCGCGAGCACGACGCCGCCCGTGCCGCCCACACCGAGCGGCTCGGCGGCGTGCGCGCCCAGCTCGAGGCGGCCACCGCCGAGCACGGCCGGGGCTCGAGGGCGCTGGCCGTCGCCTCGGACCGGGTCGGCGACGCCGAGCGCGCGGCCCAGGAGGCGAGGTCGGCGCTCGACGCCGCGCGCGCCCGGCCTCGGCCGGTGCTCGACGCGAGCGCCCGCGACGGTCTGCAGCGCGACGTCGACACCGCACGCGAGCGCGAGATCGAGGCGCGGCTCGGCGTCGAGACCGACAAGGAGCGGGTGCGGGCGGAGCAGTCCCGCGGGGAGGCGCTGGCCCGCCAGCTGGCCGCCGACCGCGCCGCCGCCGACGAGGCCGCGCGCCGCGCCGTGATCCGCCGTCGCCAGCGCGACGCCGCGGCCGAGGTGACCGCCGCGCTCCCCGCCGTCCTCGCCTCCGTCGACCGCTCCGTCCAGCAGGCCCGGGCCGAGCTCGTCGCGGCCGAGGCGGCGCGCTCGCAGCAGAACGCCGAGCTGCAGGGGCTCCGCCGCGAGGAGGGGAGCGTGCGCGACCGGCTCCAGTCCGTCACCGAGAGCGTCCACGGCCTCGAGCTGCAGATCTACGAGAAG
>NZ_PSVU01000072.1:0-11842 GCF_002932515.1 Rathayibacter sp. AY1D5 | reverse complement strand
AACCAGGCCTCCAGCGCCGGTCCCGTCCGGTCCTCGTACACGCCGGAGGCGGCACGGGTGGAGGCGACGACCGCCACCGCCCGCCGCGTCACGGGGTTCACTGGGGGGAGACGCCCGACGGGCGCGGGACGGAGGCGCGGCATGGACCTGAACACGATCCAGCGCGTCCGGGTGGTGCGCGAGCGCTCCGAGCTGGCGGGCCGCGGGCCGCGCTCAGCGGTCATCGGAGGCGGCTCCTGGGTGTTCTCCCTCCCCCACGACCACCTCGACGAGCTCCTCGACCTGCAGGGATTCGCGTGGGAGCCGATCGTGCGCACGGACGCCGGGCTCTCGATTGCAGCGACCTGCACGCTCAGCGAGCTCGCCGCGATGCCCGACGCGGGCGACACCGCCCATCCGCTCTTCTTCCAGTGCTGCACGGCCCTGCTGGGCTCCTTCAAGATCTGGAACGTCGCCACTGTCGGCGGCAACATCGCCAACGCCCTGCCCGCAGGACCGATGATCAGCCTCGCCGCCGCGCTCGACGCCACCGCCCTCGTCTGGCGGGCCGACGGCTCGGACGTCGCCGTGCCGGTCGCCGAGCTCGTGACCGGCAACATGACCACTTCCCTGGCCCAGGACGACGTCATCCGCTCGATCGAGTTCCCGCTCTCCTCCCTCCGGGCGCGCACCGCGTTCCGCAAGACGGCGCTCTCCCCTCTCGGACGCTCCGGCGCCGTCGTCATCGGCCGCCTCGACACCGACGGCGCGTTCGTGCTCACGATCACCGCGGCGACCGTCCGGCCGGAGCGGCTCCGCTTCGCCGCCGTTCCCTCCTCGGCCGAGCTCGCCGCGGCCGTCGACGGCGTCGCGACCTGGTTCACCGACCCGCACGGAGCCGCCGACTGGCGCCACGCCGTCGTCCGCGTGCTCGCCGAGGAGATCCGCACCGAGCTGACCGGAGGCGCCCGATGAGGTTCACCGTCAACGGGGAGCCGGTCGACGCCTCCCCCCGCCCCGGCCAGGTGCTGCGCACCCTCCTCCGCGACCACGAGCACTTCGAGGTGAAGAAGGGGTGCGACGCCGGTGACTGCGGCGCCTGCTCCGTCCTCGTCGACGGGACGCCGTTCCACTCCTGCCTCTACCCCGCCCACCGCGTCGAGGGGCGCGAGGTGACGACAGCGGCCGGCCTCGGCACGCCCGAGGAGCCGAGCGCGGTGCAGGAGGCGTTCGTCGAGGCCGGCGCGTTCCAGTGCGGCTTCTGTACGGCCGGCATGGTGGTCACGGCCACGGCGCTCGACGGAGTCCGCGCCGAGGACGTGCCGCGGCTGATGAAGGGCAACCTCTGCCGGTGCACGGGCTACCGCCCCATCCGCGAGGCCGTGACGGGCGCCTGCGCGTCCGGGCACGGCGCGCACGCGGCCGAGCCGTCCGGCGCGGATCGCACGGAGGCCCCGGTCCGCGGACGGCACGCGGCCCCGCCGTCGGGTCTCACCCCCGTCCGCCGCACCGGTCGCCCGTCGGCCGAGGAGTCCCGGGTCGGCCGCTCGCTCGGCGCGCCCGCCGGCCGGCGGATCGTCCAGGGCCGCGAGCCGTTCACCCTCGACGTCGCCGTGCCCGGCCTGCTGCACCTGAAGGTCGTCCAGAGCCCGCACGCCCACGCGCGCATCCGCTCGATCGACACGGCCGCCGCCTGCGCGATGCCGGGCGTCGTCGCGGTCCTCACCGCCGAGGACGTCCCCGACGTCCTCTACTCCACCGCCCGCCACGAGTCCCGGCTCGACGACCCGGACGACACTCGCATGCTCGACACCGTCGTCCGGTTCCGCGGGCAGCGCGTGGCCGTGGTGGTCGCGGAGTCGGTGGCCGAGGCGGAGGCGGCCTGCCGCGCCGTCGAGGTCGACTACGAGGTGCTGCCCGCCGTCTTCGACCCGGAGGAGGCGCGCTCGGCCGGCGCGCCGCTCCTGCACGCCGACAAGGATCCGATCGCCTCGCGCATCGCCCGGCCGGAGGCGAACGTCGTCGCGGAGCTCCACGGAGAGTACGGCGACGTGGCCGCCGGACTCGCGGAGGCCGACGTGGTCGTCGAGGGCCGGTACTCGACCTCCCGGGTCGCGCACACGGCGCTCGAGACCCACGGCACTATCGGCTGGCTCGAGGGCGGAGAGCTGGTGCTGCGGACCTCGACGCAGGTGCCCTTCCTCGTGCGCGACGAGATCGCGCGCCTGTTCGACCGCGATCCGTCGACCGTCCGCGTCTTCACGGCACGGGTGGGCGGCGGCTTCGGCGGCAAGCAGGAGATCCTGACGGAGGACGTCGTCGCCCTCGCCGTGCTCGCCACCGGCCGGCCCGTGCAGTTCGAGTTCACCCGGAGCGACGAGTTCACGATGGCCCCCTGCCGACACCCGATGCGGGTCGGCGTCACGCTCGGCGCCCGGCGCGACGGACGGCTGACCGCCCTCGCCGTGGACGTGCTCTCGGACACCGGCGCCTACGGCAATCACGGGCCCGGCGTGATGTTCCACGGCACCTCGGAGTCGGTCGCCGTCTACAGCGCGCCCAGCAAGCGCGTCGACGCGCAGGCCGTCTACACGAACAACCTCCCCTCGGGGGCGTTCCGCGGCTACGGCCTCGGGCAGGTGATCTTCGCCATCGAGTCGGCGATGGACGATCTCGCCCGCGAGCTCGGGATCGACCCGTTCGAGCTGCGGCGGATCAACGCGGTGCGCCCGGGCGAGCCGCTGGTGGTCACGCACGTCGAGGGCGACGACATCGGCTTCGCCTCCTACGGGCTCGACCAGTGCCTCGACCTCACCGAGGCGGCACTGGCCGGCGGCGGCTCCCCCGCCCCCGACGGACCGGGGTGGCGGACAGGGCAGGGCACGGCACTGGCGATGATCGCCACCATCCCACCGCGGGGCCACTTCTCGGAGGCGACCGTCACCGTCGACGCCGAGGGCGTGCTGACCATCGGCGTCGGCACGGCCGAGTTCGGCAACGGGACGACCACCGTGCATACGCAGCTGGTCGCGAGCGCCTTCCATGCCTCGGCCGACCGGGTGCGGATCCGCCAGTCCGACACGGACGCGGCCCGCTACGACACCGGAGCGTTCGGCAGCGCCGGCACGGTCGTCGCGGGCAAGGCCGTCCACTCGGCCGCGACGCGCCTCCTCGCCGAGCTGCAGGCGCTCGCCAAGCGGCTGACCGGGCACGACGAGACCTTCGAGCCCGACGACGAGGGCCTGCTCGCTCCGGACGGCACCCGGGTCGCGTTCGCCGATCTGGTCCGTGCGGCCGGCGGACCGGTCACCGCGACCGGGAGCGAGGACGGCGCTCAGCGCTCGCTCGCGTTCAACGTCCAGGGCTTCCGCGTCGCGGTGCACGAGCCGACGGGCGAGGTGCGGATCCTGCAGTCGGTGCAGGCGGCCGACGCCGGCTTCGTGATCAACCCGGCGCAGTGCCGCGGGCAGGTCGAGGGCGGAGTGGCGCAGGCGATCGGCTCGGCGCTGTACGAGGAGGTGATCCTCGACGGCGAGGGCACCGTGACCACGGCGATCCTCCGGAACTACCACATCCCGCAGATGGCGGACGTGCCCGAGACCGAGGTGCTCTTCGCGGACACCGCCGACGAGCTCGGGCCGTTCGGCGCGAAGTCGATGAGCGAGGCGCCCTACAACCCGGTCGCCCCCGCACTCGCCAACGCCGTCCGCGACGCGATCGGCGTGCGGCCGACCGAGCTGCCGCTCTCCCGCGACCGGATCTGGCGGCTCCTGCACCCGGACGCCGCCCCGGTCGCGACCGTCGAGGCGGAGGCGCCGCCCGGTTGAACGACGACGGGCTGAGCGCCGATCGGCTGCCGCAGCTCAGACGCGCGACGCCAGCTCCGTGCTCGCGCGGGCGACCTCGCGGGCGATCGCGTCCTCGTCCGCGTTCACCAGCCGTCCCTCCCGCACCGTCGGGCGACCCTGCACCAGGAGCAGGCTCAGCGGGGGCTGCGCTCCGAGTGCGAGCGCCGCGACCGGGTCCGCGATGCCCGCGTGCTCGATCCCGTCGATCCGCCAGAGCGCGAGGTCGGCGAGCTTGCCGACCTCGATCGAGCCGATCTCGTCCTGCCGGCCGAGCACCCGGGCCCCGCCGATGGTGGCGACCGAGAGCGCCTGCCGGGCGCTCATCCGGTCGGCGCCGGCGCGCAGGCGGTTCATCAGCACCGCGGCGCGGATCTCGGAGCCGAGCTGACCGGACTCGTTCGACGCCGCGCCGTCCACGCCGAGGCCGACCGGGGCTCCCGCAGCCAGCAGCTGCGGGATCGGCGCGATGCCCGCCGCGAGCCGGCCGTTCGAGGACGGGCAGTGCGCGACTCCGGTGCCCGTGGCCGCGAACTTCGCGATCGCGTCGGCGTCGAGGTGGACGCAGTGCGCCATCCAGACGTCGTCCCCGAGCCAGCCGAGCGACTCCAGGTGGTCGGTGGGCGAGAGGCCGAACGCCTCCCGCGTGTAGGCGTCCTCCTCCACGGTCTCGGAGCCGTGGGTGTGCAGCCGGACCCCGAGCTGACGGGCGAGGACGGCCGACTCGCGCAGCAGGTCGGTGGTCACCGAGAAGGGCGAGCACGGGGCGACCGCGACCCGCACCATCGCGTCGGCGGAGGCGTCGTGGTACCGCTGGACCGCCTCTCCACTGGCCTGGAGCGCGGCCGCCGTGGTCTCGACGGCGAAGTCCGGCGGGAGGCCGCCCCGGGACTCGCCGAGGTCCATCGACCCGCGGGTCGCGTGCAGCCGGAGGCCGAGGGTGCCGGCCGCGTCGACGATGCCGCCGACGATGTCGCCGGAGCCCCGCGGGAAAACGTAGTGGTGGTCGGCGACGGTGCTGCAGCCGGACCGGGCGAGGACGCCCATCGCGCCGAGGGCGGCGGAGCGGGTCAGGTCGGCGTCGATGCGGGACCAGGCGGGGTAGAGCGCGACGAGCCAGTCGAAGAGGATCGAGTCCTGCGCCCAGCCGCGGGTGAGCCACTGGTAGAGGTGGTGGTGCGTGTTGACGAGCCCGGGAGTGAGCAGGTGGCCGCGGCCGTCGACCCGCGTGAGCGCGATCGCCTCCTGCGCCGGCAGGCCCGTCGGGGACCGTCCGTCGAGGGCCCACGCCGGAGGGTCGCCGGCTCCGACGGCGACGATGCGGGAGTCGTCGACGACGACGTGGCCGACGGGGTGCTCGGTCCCGTGCGCGTCGACGGTGGCGACGTGGGCTCCGGTGAGGACGTGGCGCTGCATGCCCCGAGCATGGCAGCGCGGTGTTTCGCGGCCGTTTCCCGCCGGAGTGCGAGCAGGCCGGCGCGATCACGACGGCGCGCCGTCAGGGGAGGACGTGCGGCTCAGCGCGCCGCGTGGATCGGGCCCGAGCGCCCCGCGAGCGGCTCCCCGGACGTCCCCGTGCGCGCGGCGAGGACCTCCGCGAGGATCGACACGGCCGTCTCCTCCGGCGTCGACGCGCCGATGTCCAGGCCGATCGGCGAGTGCAGGCGGGCGAGCGCCTCCTCCGTCACTCCCGCCTCGCGCAGCAGCCGCAGCCGCCGCTCGTGGGTGCGCCGCGATCCCATCGCGCCGACGTAGACGACCGGGAGCGCGAGCGCGGTCTCGAGCAGCGGGATGTCGAACTTCTCGTCGTGCGTGAGCACCGCGATCACGGTGCGCGAGTCGACCTCGGCGCGGGCGAGGTGGTCGGACGGCCACTCGACGACGACCTCGTCCGCGCCCGGGAAGCGCTCGGCGGTCGCGAACACCGGACGCGCGTCGCAGACGGTCACGCGGTAGCCGAGCAGGGCGCCGGCGGAGCAGAGCGCGGCGGAGAAGTCGACGGCGCCGTAGATCAGCAGGCGCGGCCGCTCGGCGTGCACGACGTAGGCGACCTCGAGCTCGGCCCCCCGGCAGGCGGTCTCGACCGTGGCCGAGCGGCCGGAGGCCAGGCGCGCCTCGCGCTCGGCGAGGATGCGGCGGGCCGTGTCCTCGTCCAGGTGCGGGCCGACGACGTCCTGGAGGCGCGTCGCTCCGGTGAGGACGAGGCCGATCAGCTCCTCCGGGCCGCCGACGACGATCGCCAGCGCGGCCGAGCGGCCGGCGCGGGCGGCGCGCAGCTCGGCGAGGACCGCGGTGGAGCCGGAGTCGACGACCTGGCCGAACACGCGCAGCTGCCCCCCGCAGGACAGGCCCGCGGCGAAGGCCGCCTCGTCGTCGAAGCCGAAGTGCTCGGACGCGCTGCCCGAGGTGCCGAGCACCTCCTGGGCCAGCGCGTACGCCTGCGCCTCGACGCAGCCGCCGGAGATCGAGCCGATCGCGCGCCCCTCCGCGTCCACCGCCATCGAGGACCCGAGAGCGCGGGGAGCCGAGCCGAAGACGTGCGTGACCGTGACGACCGCGACGCTCCCGCCCGCCTCGACGCGCTCGAGCAGGGGGTCGGCGATGTCGAGCACGACGGCCTCCTCTTCTCGGACGGGAGGCGACGGCGCCGGGGCTGCGGGGAGGCCGGGCGGAGCCGCCGACGGGCGCTCACACGCAGGAAACATGCCGAGTATAGGGTCGATCCATGCCTGACGACGCTCCCTTCCTCGACCTCGTGATCCGCGCCTCCGACGTGCTGACCGAGAACGGCCGGCGTCCGGCCAGCATCGCGATCGCCGAGGGCCTGATCGTCGCGGTCGGCGAGCGGGACGCCCCCTGGCGGACCACGGAGGAGATCGTCCTCCCCGAGGGTCAGGTCCTGATCCCGGGGATCGTCGACACCCACGTGCACGTCAACGAGCCGGGCCGCACGGAGTGGGAGGGCTTCGCCTCCGCCACCCGCGCGGCCGCCGCCGGGGGCGTCACCACGATCATCGACATGCCGCTGAACTCGATCCCGCCGACCACCACGGTGGCGGGGCTCGAGGCCAAGCGCGCGGCCGCCGGGCCGCAGGCGCAGGTGGACGTCGGCTTCTGGGGCGGGGCGATCCCCTCGAACCTCGGCACGCTGCGCGAGCTCCACGACGCGGGCGTCTTCGGCTTCAAGTGCTTCCTCTCACCGAGCGGAGTGGACGAGTTCCCGCACCTGAGCCGGGAGCAGCTCGTCGAGGCGATGCGCGAGATCGCCGCCTTCGACGGACTGCTGATCGTGCACGCCGAGGACCCGGCCGAACTGGAGGCGAGCGCGCTGGAGCCCGGCGCCTCCTACGGCGCGTTCGTCGACTCCCGCCCGCCCGCCTCCGAGCGCAGCGCGATCCTGCACGTGATCGAGGCCGTCCGCGAGACCGGCTGCCGCGCGCACATCCTGCACCTCTCCTCCGCCGACGCGCTGCCGCTCCTGCGCGAGGCGAAGGCCGAGGGGCTGCCGATCTCCGCCGAGACCTGCCCGCACTACCTCACCTTCGACGCCGGCTCGATCCCCGACGGCGGCACGCAGTTCAAGTGCTGCCCGCCGATCCGCGACGAGCGCAATCGCGAGCAGCTCTGGAAGGGGCTGCTCGACGGGACGATCGACATCATCGCCTCGGACCACTCCCCCGCCACCGCCGAGCTGAAGCTCCCCGCCGGCGGCGATTTCGGCGTCGCCTGGGGCGGGATCTCGGGACTCGAGCTGAGCTTCCGCGCGGTCTGGACCGGGGCCCGCGAGCGGGGCATCCCGCTCGAGCAGGTCGTCGCCTGGATGTCCACGGCGACCGCCGCGTTCGCCGGGCTCGGCCAGAAGGGCCTGCTGCACGCGGGGTCCGACGCCGACCTGGTCGCGTTCGACCCGGAGGCGCAGTGGCGCGTGGACGTCGACGCCCTCTCGCACCGGAACCCCGTCTCGGCCTACGAGGGCCGCGTCCTCCGCGGCGCCGTCGCCGCCACCTGGGTGGGCGGCCGACGCGTCACCGCCGAGACGGTCCCGCCCGCCGGGCGCCTCCTCACCCGCCCCTGACCTCGATCCGCCGATCCCCCGCCTCCACGACGACACCTCGGGGGGCTCCACGGCTCACGCCGACCGCCGCCGTGTCATCGGCAGGTTTCGAGCGTGTGAACGGAGGCGGGTCGGAGCCGCGGAGCGGGCGGATCGAACAAGACTCGGAGTCCCGGCGGCGGCTCCTCGGGATGCTCCGCCGGTGCGCGGAGCCCCCGGCAGGCGCGAGGCTGGCAGACGGGCTCGCAGGAGCCGCGAGCAGGACGGGCACCACCGCGTGACCGGGCCCGGCCGCACGGAACGGACAGGAGCGGACATGTCGATCATCCTCGGGGACCACCAGTACGGGAAGGCCGAGAACCGCGTCGTGCGGATCTACCGCGAGACCCCGCGGCACGAGATCCACGACGTCAACGTCTCCACGGCCCTCCGCGGCGACTTCGAGGCCGCGCACCGAGAGGGCGACCAGTCGGCCGTCCTGCCCACGGACACGCAGAAGCAGACGGCGTACGCCTTCGCCAAGGAGAAGGGCCTGCGCTCGATCGAGCCCTACGGCCTCGAGCTGGCCCGCCACTTCGTCGACGGCTACGAGCCCGTCCACGGCGCCCGCATCGAGATCGAGGAGTTCGCCTGGGAGCGCGTGCTGGTGGACGGGCGCGAGCACGACCACACCTGGGTCCGGAAGGGCCAGGAGACGCGGATCGCGTCGGTCACGGTCGAGGGCTCGGGCGACGAGCGGCGGATCTGGATCACCGGCGGCTTCAAGGACCTCACGATCCTGAAGTCCACGGGGAGCGAGTTCCACGGCTTCCTCACCGACCCGTACACGGTCCTCCAGCCGACGAACGACCGGGTGATGGCGACCTCGCTGGTCGCGAAGTGGCGCTTCGCCCTGAGCGAGGACGAGATCGCGGCGATGGACTGGGAGGCGGTCTACGCGGGCGTCAAGGCGCTCATGACGAGCCGCTTCGCGACCGTGCACTCCCTCGCCCTCCAGCAGACGCTCTTCGAGATGGGGAAGGCGGTCCTGGAGGAGTACCCGCAGATCGTCGAGATCCGTCTCTCCGCGCCGAACAAGCACCACTTCGTCTACGACCTCTCGCCCTTCGGCGTCGAGAACGACAACGAGGTCTTCCACGCCGCCGACCGCCCCTACGGGCTGATCCAGGCGAGCGTCACCCGCGACGACGCGCCGCCCGCGGGATCCGCCTGGACCGCCTACACGGGCCTGGTGTGACCGGCGCCGGGGGCGTCCACCGGGGCACGTGCTGCACGTCGCCGGGGGTGCGACGCTCGCGACCGCGCGGGAGTCGCTGGTGTCGATCCCGGACGGCGCTCTCGCCGTGGACGAGGACGGCACGATCGCCTGGGTCGGTCCGTACCGCGAGCTGCCGGACCGCTTCGCGCTCCTGCCGGTCTCCGGCGACGCCGCGTCGGTCCTGCTGCCCGGCTTCGTCGACGCGCACGTGCACTTCCCCCAGACGTTCTCGACCGACGGCTTCGGCGGCGGCCAGCTGCTCGAGTGGCTCGACCGGACGGTGTTCCCCTCGGAGGCGCGGCTCGCCGACCCGGAGTTCGCCGACGTCGTCGCGCGAGCCTTCACCCGGCGGCGGGTGGCCGCGGGCACGACCGCCGCGATGGTCTTCGGCTCCGCGTTCCCGGCCGCGCAGGACGCCCTGTTCGAGCGCAGCCGCGAGGCGGGGCTGCGGATCGTGTCGGGGCGCGGCATCCAGACCACGGGCCCGGCCTCGGCGGCTCCCCTGATCACCTCCGAGGAGGAGGCGCTGACGCTCGCGTCGGAGGAGATCGACCGCTGGCACGGGAGGGACCCGCTCCTGCAGGTCGCGCTCGTCCCGCGGTTCTCGCTGTCCGTCACTCCCCGGACCCTCGGAGCGCTCGGCGACCTCTACGACGACGTCCGCGGACGCGGCGTCTACGTGCACAGCCACCTCAACGAGAACGACCGGCCCGGCGACGGCGAGATCGCCGCCGTGCTCGGCGCGTACGGCACCCGCAGCTACCTCGACACCTACGACGGGCTCTTCCTGCCCGGCTCCGCGCGCGGCGGCTCCTCCCTCCTCGGGCCGCGCACGATCCTCGCTCACGCCGTGCACTGCCAGGACGCGGAGCTGCACCGGATGGAGGAGACCGGCACCTCGATCGCCCACTGCCCGACCTCGCAGCAGTTCCTCGGCTCCGGCACCATGCCCTGGCGCCGGACCGTCGCCTCGGGGGTCACCGTCGCCCTCGGCTCGGACGTGGGCGCGGGCGACGAGTGGCTGCTGGCGCGAGTGGCGAACGACGCCTTCAAGGTGCACCTCTCGGAGCCCGGCGACGCGGCCGTCGCCCTGCATCCGGCCGAGCTCCTGTTCACGGCGACGCTCGCCGGCGCGCGGGCGCTCGACCAGGAGGAGCGGTTCGGCAGCCTCGACCCCGGGAAGGACGCGGACTTCCTCCGCATCGAGCCCGACCGGTGGGAGCCGCTCGCCGACGTCCTCGCCCACGGGATCCGCGCGGACGACGAGGAGGAGGCGACGGCCCAGCTGCTCTTCGCCCTGCTGATGACCCTGCGCGAGCCGGCGATCGCCGCGGTGCACGTCCGGGGCAGGCGGATCGTGGTTCCGGAGTGACGGGGCCGGCCCGGGCGGCGCGGTGCGGACCGCGCGCACCCGGCCGTCAGCGCAGGCGCAGCGCCAGGAACAGGTCGGCGCGGTCCGCGGTGTCCGACAGGTCGCGCTGCGTCAGCTCCTCCACCCTCGCGATGCGGTACCGCACCGTGTTCAGGTGCAGGTGCGTCTGCTCCGCCGTGCGCACCCACGAGCCGCCGCAGTCGAGGAACGCCGCGAGCGTGGCGACCAGCTGCGAGCCGTAGCGCGCGTCGTGCTCGACGAGCCGCCCGAGCACCAGCTCGACGAACACTGAGCGCAGGTGGTCGGGGACCGCGCTCAGCAGCTGCACGGCGGAGGTGACCTCCCCGGAGTCGCTGACCCGCACCGGAGCGTCGTCGCCCGGAGAGCCCGGCAGCAGCATCCCGTAGCGTGCCGAGCGGAGGGCGCCGCCGAGCGCGGGCAGCGGAGTCGCGGCGCTCGTCCCGACGCGCAGCACGGCGCCCGGCCACGCGGCTCCCGCTCGTCGCAGCGCCGAGGTGACGACGGCGAGCGGATCCGCGCCGGTGGGGATCGCATCGGTCGCCTCGGTGGGCAGCACCGCCACCGCGCAGCCCTGGGCGTCGCGTCCGACCACGGCGCGGCCCAGGTGCGCGGCGGCGTCGACCAGGACACGGCGCGCCAGGTCCGGGGGCGCGTCGCCCTCGAACTCGGCGGCGACCACGGCGCACCGCCCGGCGCCGCCGAGTCCGAGCTGCCGCAGGTACACCGCGGCCTCGGGCTGCTCGCTGTCCTCCTCCACGAGCTCGAGCAGGCGGTCGGCGAGAGCGGAGTCGGCCGAGAGCGCTGCCTCCCGCTGCAGCCGGTAGACCCCCACGACTCCGGCGAGCTCCGTCACGGCGTCGAGTACTGCGGCGGGCCAGTCGTTCCAGTCGCCCCCGACGACGACCAGCCAGGAGGTGGCGCGGTGCTCGCCCGCGCCTGCGACGGTGAGGACCGACAGGGCGCCGCCGCGGGCGTCCGCGAGCACGACCGGGCTGCGCCGGGCCGTGAGCGCCGCGTGCACGACCCGCTCGATCTCCCCCAGCCCCAGGGGCGAGGCGGAGGCCGCGGTCCGGCCGGTCGCGGTCAGCACCGACACGGGGAGTCCGAGCTCGCGCGAGGTGCGCGTGACGAGCTCGTCGAGCTGCTGCCCCCGGTAGACCTCGGTCAGCAGCTCCCGCTGGCGGGCGAGGGCGGCCGTCAGCCGGGCCACGCGGTCGCCGGCGAGGGGCTGCTGGGCTCCGTGCCGGACGACCTCGTCGTCGCCTGCCGCGAGCACGACGTCCCGCTGATCGCCGTGCCGGCCGACGTGTCGT
>NZ_PSVU01000071.1:0-13469 GCF_002932515.1 Rathayibacter sp. AY1D5 | reverse complement strand
CGCCGATCAGCTCGCCGACGCGGGCTCCGACCATGTGCACGCCGACCACGGGGCCGTCGACCAGGCGCACGACCTTCACGGAGCCGGTGGTCCCGATGATCGTGCTCCGGGCGTTGCCGCCGAGGCCGTAGTCGTACACGGCGACGCGCTCGGCGCCGTACTCGGCGATCGCGCGGGCCTCGCCGAGGCCGACGGAGGCCACTTCGGGGTCGCTGTAGGTCACCTTCGGGACGTTGACGTCCCTGACGACCTGCGGCCCCAGACCGGCGATCTCCTCCGCGACGAAGATCCCCTGCTGGAAGCTCCGGTGCGCGAGCTGGAGCCCCGGCACGATGTCGCCCACGGCGTACACGCCGGGGACGGAGGTCTGCAGGCGCTCGTCGGTCAGCACGTAGCCGCGGTCGAGGCGGACCCCGGCCTCCTCGAGGCCGATGCCCGCGGTCACCGGGCCGCGGCCGACGGCGACCAGCAGGATCTCGCCCTCCACCGTTGCGCCGCTCTCGAGCGACACGGAGACGCCGCCCTCGCTCTGCGAGACCGACGCGACGCGGGATCCCAGCTGGAAGGCGATGCCCCGCTTGCGGAAGGCGCGCTCCAGCTGCTTGCTGACGCTCTCGTCCTCGTTGGGGACGAGGTGGGGGAGGGCCTCGACGATCGTGACCTCGGCGCCGAACGAGCGCCAGACGCTCGCAAACTCGACGCCGATCACTCCGCCGCCGAGGACGACGACGCTCGCGGGCACGTGGTCGAGCTCGAGAGCCTGGTCGCTCGTCAGGATGCGGCCGCCGATCTCGATCCCGGGGAGGGTGCGGGAGGCGGACCCGGTGGCGACGACGACCGACGCGCCGTGGAGCACGTGCTCGCCGACCGTCACGGTGCCCGGCGCGGTGAGGCGGCCGTCGCCCGTGACGACCGTGATGCCGCGCGAGGACACGAGGCTCTGGAGCCCCTTGTACTTGCCGGCGACGACGCCCTCGCGGTAGCGCGTGACGCCCGCCATGTCGATCCCGGTGAAGCTCGAGAGCACGCCGTACTTCTCTCCCTCGCGGGCGCCGTCCGCCAGCTCGGCGGCGTGCAGCAGGGCCTTGGTGGGCACGCACCCGCGGTGCAGGCAGGTGCCGCCGAGCTTGTCGCGCTCCACGAGCGCGACGCTCATCCCGAGCTGCGTCGCCCGGAGGGCCGCCGCGTACCCGCCGCTGCCACCTCCGAGCACGACCAGGTCGTAGCGCTCTTCCGACACCCAGTGACTCCCTCGCGACGTGCGGTCCCGCTTCCCGGCCGACCGGCTCCGGCGCTGAGCGCCGAGCGGATCGGGAGGGGGGACGAGGCGGGATCTCCCGCCCCGTCGACCCTACTACGCGCTCGCGAAGCCCTCGGCCAGGGCGATCAGCGCGCGCACCGAGACCCCCGTGGCGCCGGCTCCGGTGAAGCCGTAGCCGCCGCCTCCGTTGCTCGAGGGGCCGGCGATGTCGAGGTGCGCCCACGGGATCGTGGTCGCGTCCTCGCCCTCGCCGCGCTTCCCGACGAACTCGCGGAGGAAGTGGCCGGCGAGGAGCATGCCGCCGGCGGTGTTGCCCGGCTTGACGTTCGCGATGTCGGCGATGTCCGAGTTGAGCAGCGGTCGCAGCTCCCCGGGGAGGGGCATCTGCCAGAAGGGCTCTCCCGCCGTGCGGGCGGCCTCGAGGACGCGGGAGACCAGCTCGTCGTCGCCCAGAGCGCCGACGGTCCGGTTGCCGAGGGCGACCACGGAGGCGCCGGTCAGCGTCGCGACGTCGATGATCGCATCGGGCTGCTCCTCGCTGGCGGCGACGAGGCCGTCGGCGAGCACCAGCCGGCCCTCGGCGTCGGTGTTCAGCACCTCCACCGTGGTCCCGCCGCGCACGGTGAGCACGTCGTCCGGGCGGATCGCGGTCCCGGAGGGGAGGTTCTCGGCGATGCAGAGCCAGGCGGTCGCGCGGAGCGGGAGGCCGAGCTCCGCGATGGCGCGCACGACGGCGTACACGGTCGCCGCGCCCGCCATGTCGGTCTTCATCCCGATCATCGAGGCCGGCGGCTTGAGCGAGAGTCCGCCGCTGTCGAAGGTGATGCCCTTGCCGACCAGGGCGAGGTGGGTGCTCGCGCCCTCGGGCGCGTAGGCGACCTTCACGAGGCGGGGCGGGCGGGAGGAGCCGCTGCCGACTCCGAGGATGCCGCCGAACCCCTCCTCCGCGAGGGCCTCCTCGTCCCAGACGGTGACCTCGAGCGGCAGTCCCTCGGCGCCGGTCTGCACGGCCTCGGCCAGCGTCTGCGGGTAGAGGTGCGACGGGGGAGTGTTGACGAGGTCCTTCACCGTGCCGACCGCGCGGCCGAGCACGAGCGCCCGGTCCAGGACGGCGGGGTCGGCCGACTCGCCGCCGCCCAGCAGGACGACGTGCTCGACGGGCGCCTTCGCCGCGGCGGCGGTGCTGCCGCGGAAGGCGGTGAAGGAGTAGGAGCCGAGCGCGGCGCCCTCGGCGACCGCGGCGAGCGTGCCGTCGGAGCCGGCCGGGAGGGAGAGGGCGACGGAGGCGGACCCCGCGAGCAGGCGGACGGCGGAGCCCGCGGCGTTCCGCAGCGCGGTGTCGTCGGGCTCCGCCGAGCCGAGTCCGACGAGCACGATCACTCCGGCACGGACCGAGGACGGCACGCGCACGAGCGTCTCGGCCGCGCCGGTCGCGCCGAGCGCGCTCAGCGCGGGGGCCAGCTCCTCGAAGCCCTCCGCACCGACGAGCCGGGGACCGTCGGGTCCCGGGGCGACGCCGAGGACGAGGGCGTCGGTGTCGATGTCGGAGGCGGGAACGGTCGAGTACTCGAGAGAGGAGAGGGGCATGGCGGCAATGCTAGGCGCTGTTCGCTGAGGGCTCAGCGGACCCGGCCGGGGCGCCGGGACCCCCGTTTAGACTGGACGCATGCTGGATCCGGAAGACCTGTTCGAGATCGAGGGCGACCTCTCCGAGATCCCGCGCGGGCTGCACCTCGTCGCGGGCCTGACCGGCTCGGCCGACGCCGGGGGAGCGGTGGGGCAGCTGGGGGAGTACCTCTTCGAGACCCTCGAGCACCGCGGGGTCGCGGTCTTCGACCAGGATCAGCTGCTCGACTACCGGGCCCGCCGCCCCATCATCACGTTCGACCAGGACCACCTGACGGACTACCGTCCTGCGATGCTCCGGCTCTCGCTCGCGCACGACGAGCTGCACCAGCCGTTCCTCCTGCTCACCGGCTTCGAGCCCGACTTCCAGTGGGAGCGGTTCACCCGCGCGGTGGTCTCCCTCCTCGAGCGGCTCGACGTCGCCTCGACCACGTGGGTCCAGGCGATCCCGATGCCCGTGCCGCACACCCGGCCCGTCGGCGTCACCGTGAGCGGGAACCGCGAGGACCTGATCGAGGCGATGTCGGTCTGGAAGCCGCACACGCAGGTGCCCTCGAACGTCCTCCACCTGCTCGAGCTGCGCCTCTACGAGCGCGGTCTGACCGTGGTCGGCTTCGCGCTGCTCATCCCGCACTACCTGTCGGACACCGAGTACCCGCAGGCGGCGGTCGCGGCGCTCGAGAGCATCTCGGCGTCGACCGGCCTCATCTTCCCGACGGACCGCCTGCGCGAGAGCGGGCGGGAGTTCCTCGGCAAGGTCGACGAGCAGGTCGGCGGCAACGACGAGCTGCAGAAGCTGGTCTCGGCCCTCGAGGCGCGGCACGACACCTACATGGAGGGGACGAGCCTCCGCTCGCCGCTCACCGACGAGGACGGCTTCGTGCCCAGCGCCGACGCGATCGCCGCCGAGCTCGAGAAGTTCCTCGCGATCCGCCGCCCGGGCGAGGAGCCCACCGCCTCCTGAGCGGCCGTAGGATCGGACGAGTGCGTGATCGTCGAGCCTGGTTCGTCTTCGGTGCCGGAGCGTTCGCCTACCTCGTCGCGGTCCTGGACCGCACGACGCTGGGCGTCGCTGGAGTGGACGCCGCGGAACGGTTCGGGGTGGCCGCCGCCGTCCTCTCGTCGCTCGCCGTCGTCCAGCTGATCGTCTACGCCGGGATGCAGATCCCGGTCGGGATCCTCATCGACCGGTTCGGCCCGCGGACCCTGATCCTCTCGGGCACGGCACTGATGATGGCGGGCCAGGTCGTGGTCGCGATCGCGCCGGGCATCGGCGTCGCGATCGTCGGGCGGATCCTGCTGGGAGCGGGGGACGCCGCGATCTTCACCTCCGTGATCCGCCTCACGGTCACCTGGTTCAGCGGACCGATCGTGCCGCGGCTCTCACAGTGGATCGGCAACATCGGCCAGGTGGGCCAGATCCTCTCCGCACTCCCGTTCGCGGCGATCCTCCACACGTTCGGCTGGGAGCCCGCGTTCCTCAGCGCCGCCGGCCTCGGGGCCGTGTCCTTCCTCGGCGTGCTCCTCCTGGTCGCCGACGTCCCGCCGCGCACCGAGCCGATCACCCTGGTGCCGCCGACGCTCCGGGCGACGATCGCGCAGCTCGGAGTGAGCCTGCGCCGGCCGGGGACGCAGCTCGGCTTCTGGTCGCACTTCGTCACGCAGTCCTCCGGCACGGTCTTCACGCTCCTCTGGGGCTACCCCTTCCTCGTCTACGCGATCGGCCTGCCGCCGACCGTCGCCGCGCCGACCCTCACGATCGTCGTGATCGCGGGGATCGTCGTCGGGCCGGTGCTCGGCGTCCTGACCGCTCGCCACCCCATGCGCCGCAGCAACCTCGTGCTCGGGATCGTCTCGGCGATGGCGGTCGCCTGGACCGTTGTGCTGCTCTGGCCCGGCGTCCCGCCGTACTGGCTCGTGGTGCTGCTCCTGATCGTCGTCGGAGCGGGCGGCCCCGGCTCCATGATCGGGTTCGACTTCGCCCGCACGTTCAACCCCTCGCGGAGCCTCGGCGCGGCCAACGGAGTCGTGAACGTGGGCGGGTTCCTGGCCAGCTTCACGATGATGTTCGCGATCGGCCTGATCCTCGACGCACTGGCCGGTCCCGGCGCCTCCTCGGAGCAGACCTACTCGCTCGAGCACTTCCGCCTGGCGTGGTGCGTGCAGTACGTGGTGGTCGGCGCCGGAGTCGTCGGACTCGTCGTCGCGCGCCGCCGGACCCGCCGCCGCCTGGCCGAGGACGAGGGAATAACCGTGGCCCCTCTCTGGGTTGCACTGAGTGACCGGATGCGCCGCGTCCGCGCGGGGCGCTGACGGTCGTCCCCGTCGATCCGCCCTTCTGCAGACGCGATGTCCCAGCGGAACGGCCCGGATCCCGCCGGATCGAGCCCCACTCGCACCGCACCGCACGGCTGCACTACTCAGACGTGCAATAATTGTCAATAGGACCCGTTCGGGTCGAGGAGCACCAGGCCCACGTCGGGCGTGCGACGTCCTCGACTTGACATGGGTCCTCGTAATGCCCACCGACGGACGACGCCCTCCCGCGCCGCCCGCCCCCGGGACGCAACGGATGGAGAGGTGCCGCCATGGCCACCAGAGCTACCAAGACCGCAACGCTCGACGCCGTCGACGACGACGTGACGACGACCACCAAGAAGCCCGCGACGCGCAAGCCCGCGGCGAAGACCACGGCGGCCAAGACCACCGCGGCCAAGACGACCCGCTCGCGCGCCACGACCAAGGCCGCCGCTCCCGCCGACACCGAAGAGGAGTCGACCGACGCCGTCGAGCCCGACGAGGGAGCGGAGGAGGAGGAGACCGAGGTCGTCGCCGAGGACACCGAGACCGACGCGAAGGACGACGCGGAGACGCCGGAGGCCCCGGCCGCCGCCGCCGTCGCCGCTCCGGCCGAGCCGCTCCCGAGCGGTGCGCTCGTCCTGTCGTTCGGCGGAGAGGACGACGAGGTCCCGGTCTACTCGACCGCGATCACCGGTGCCACCGCCGACCCGGTCAAGGACTACCTGAAGCAGATCGGCAAGGTCGCGCTCCTGAACGCGGCCGAGGAGGTCGAGCTCGCGATGCGCATCGAGGCCGGCCTGTTCGCCGAGGACAAGCTCGCCAACTCGACCGACCTCAGCCCGGAGCTCGTCCGCGAGCTGCGCTGGGTCGCGAAGGACGGCCAGCGCGCGAAGAGCCACCTGCTCGGAGCGAACCTCCGGCTCGTCGTCAGCCTCGCGAAGCGCTACACCGGTCGCGGGATGCAGTTCCTCGACCTCATCCAGGAGGGCAACCTGGGCCTCATCCGTGCGGTCGAGAAGTTCGACTACACCAAGGGCTTCAAGTTCTCGACCTACGCCACGTGGTGGATCCGCCAGGCGATCACCCGCGCGATGGCCGACCAGGCCCGCACCATCCGCATCCCGGTGCACATGGTCGAGGTCATCAACAAGCTGGCCCGCGTGCAGCGCCAGATGCTCCAGGACCTGGGCCGCGAGCCCACGCCCGAGGAGCTCTCGCGCGAGCTCGACATGACCCCCGAGAAGGTCATCGAGGTGCAGAAGTACGGTCGCGAGCCGATCTCGCTGCACACGCCCCTGGGCGAGGACGGCGACAGCGAGTTCGGCGACCTCATCGAGGACACCGAGGCGGTCGTCCCGGCCGACGCCGTGGGCTTCACCATGCTGCAGAAGCAGCTGGAGTCGCTGCTCGACTCGCTCTCGGAGCGCGAGGCCGGCGTGATCCGCATGCGCTTCGGCCTCGGCGACGGCATGCCGAAGACGCTCGACCAGATCGGCGACACCTTCGGCGTGACGCGCGAGCGCATCCGCCAGATCGAGTCCAAGACGATGGCCAAGCTCCGCCACCCGTCCCGCTCGCAGTCGCTCCGCGACTACCTCGAGTAGGCCGGTGATCCGCTACGCGCCGGCGGTCCTCCTCGGGAGGGCCGCCCGGTTCGCCGCGCGGGTCCGGAAGCCCGGCGGGGGATCCGCCGTGCCCGGACTCGTGGTGAACCGCGTCGCGCCCGGATTCCTGCCCGCGGTGCTCGACGGGTTCCGGGACGGCCTCGTGGTCGTCACGGGATCGGCGGGCAAGTCGACCACGACCAAGATGCTGGTCGCGGTACTCCGCGCGCACGGGCTCCGGGTCTTCACCAACCCCTCGACGGCCAACATCGCCCAGGGGCTGACCTCCGCGCTCCTGGAGCGGGCGGACCTCCGCGGACGGATCGACGCCGACATCGCCGTCCTCGAGATGGACGAGGGTCACGGCGCACGCCTCGCGCCCCGGATGCGCCCCCGCGTCGTCCTGCTGACGAACGTGGTGGTCGACCAGATCGACCGCTTCTTCGATCCGGCCATGGTCGCCCGGATGCTCGGCACCATCGCCTCCCGCGCGACCGGTCCCGTCGTGCTGAACGCCGACGACCGCCACGTCGCCGATGTCGCGACCTCCCTCCCCGACGAGCGGATCCGCTGGTACGGCGTCTCCTCCTCCGTCCGCGACTCCGCGTCGGGCGGTCTCGGCTACGCCGCGGAGGCGGAGGCCGGGACCGACCGTGCCACCACCGTCGTCGAGAGCACGACGGGAGCGGCCGCGCGCATCGTCAGCGACGGCGACCCGCTCGAGGTCCGGCTCCCCGCGCGGGGCATCCACTACGCGGTCGACGCCGCGGCGGCAGTCTCCACGGCCCGCGCCGTGCTCGCCGAGCGCTTCGACCCGGCCCTCGCCGCCTCCGCGCTCTCGAGCATCGACCCCGTCTTCGGGCGGGGCGAGATCGTCACCGTGCGCGGCCACGAGGTCGAGTTCGTCCTGGTTCAGAACCCGGCGAGCTACCGCCTGAACATCGCGGAGATCCCCGAGGGGACCGAGCAGATCATGCTCGCGATCGGCTCCGACGTCCGAGACCCCTCCTACTTCTGGCCCGTGGACACCTCCGTGCTCGGGCACGTCCGTGTCGTCTCGGGGTCGAAGGCGCACGAGGCGGCGCTGCACCTGCGCTACGACGGCGTGCGCGTCGACTCCGTCGACGAGGACCTGGGTCGCGCGCTCGACGCGTTCCTCGCTCTGCCGACCCCCGCCTCCGGCCGGAAGACCATCGTCTTCTCGGCCGATTCGATGCGCCGCACCCGTGCGCACCTGCAGCTCGTCACCAACCGCGAGGAGACCGCGTGACCACCCTCCGCATCGCCGTGCTCGCTCCCGACGTCCTGGACAGCAACGGCGACGCGGCGAACGCCCGGGTCCTCGCGGCTCGGGCGCGCTGGTCAGGCGTCGAGGCGGAGGTGGTGCCGCTGGTGACCGCCTCCGACGCCGAGGTCCGTCCGGACGTCCTGGTCGCCGGGACGGGAGCGGACGAGGACCTCCCGGGCGTCCTGGCACTCCTCCACGAGATCGCGCCGACGCTGCGGGCCTGGGTCGACCAGGGCACCCAGGTGGTCGCGGTCGGAGCCGGCTGGGAGATGCTGGCCGGTTCGATCAGCACGGCCGCGGGCGGAGCCCGGGGGATCGGGCTGTTCCCCGGAGACTCGGTCACGGGCGAGCGCGCGACCGACGACCTCCTCGTCGAGACGCCGGGCGGCGTCCTCGTCGGATTCGAGAACCACGAGCGCCGGATGACCGGGATCGCGCCCGAGCACGCGCTCGGGCGAGTGCTGCACGGCACCGGCGACGGCGCCGGCCACGAGGGCTACGCGGTGGGAGGCCTTCTGGGCACGCACCTGCACGGCCCCGTCCTCGCGAAGAACCCGTCGCTCGCGGACGCGATCCTGCGGCGCGCCCTCGGCGACGCCTACTCCCCGTCGGACGAGCGTCTCCGCCTGGTCGATGAAACGGCACGAGCCGCTCGCGAAGTGATCGCGAAGCGGCTCGGTGTCGGTCTGTAGGGCGCTGACGCGCCGTCCGGGCTGATCGGGGACGCGCTAGGGGCGCTGCTCCTCGAAGAGTCGGGCGGACTCGTCGTGCCAGCTCTGGGCGATGCTGGAGAGCTTCTCCTGGTACTTCTTCCCGTGGTGTGCGCAGAACAGCAGTTCTCCGTTGTTCACGACCACTCGGATGTACGCCTGGGCACCGCAGCTGTCGCAGCGGTCGGCGGCGGAGAGCTGGTGGGCACCGGCGAGCTCGTCCACGCCGTTCTGGGTTGCTGTGGTCGACATGACTTGGCCTCCTGCACTCGGTCTTCGATCTCTGCTTAGTGGAACCCATCCAAGCACGCGATTGTTTCCGCACGGAGTCGATCGGTCGGCATTTCGCTCTGCGCGTAGGGGCCCCGCGCCGAGCGGCCATCGTGCTGTCGCCGGGCGCCGCGCCACCGCGGCCGGAGCGGTTCCCGAAAGTAGACTGGGCGGATGGCCTCCACCGACTACAACGCCCGTCACCTCTCCGTCCTCGAGGGTCTCGAGGCGGTCCGGAAGCGGCCCGGCATGTACATCGGATCGACCGACTCGCGCGGCCTCATGCACTGCCTCTGGGAGGTCATCGACAACTCCGTCGACGAGGCGCTGGCCGGGCACGGGACCGAGATCAGCGTGCTCCTGCACGCCGACGGCAGCGTCGAGGTGCGCGACCGCGCGCGCGGGATCCCGGTCGACATCGAGCCGAAGACGGGGCTCTCCGGAGTCGAGGTCGTGTTCACGAAGCTGCACGCGGGCGGCAAGTTCGGCTCGGGGTCCTACGCGGCGTCCGGCGGTCTGCACGGCGTCGGCGCCTCCGTGGTCAACGCGCTCTCGGAGCGCCTGGACGTCGAGGTCGACCGCAACGGCCGCACCTACCGGATGTCGTTCCACCGGGGGGAGCCCGGGCGCTTCGCCGACGCGGGCGAGCCCACCCCCGACGCTCCGTTCACGCCGTTCGAGAACGGGTCGGAGCTGACGGTCGTCGGGAAGGTCGCCAAGGGCGTCACCGGAACGCGCGTGCGCTACTGGGCCGACCGCCAGATCTTCACGAAGGGCGCCTCGTTCCAGACGGACGACCTGGTGACGCGCGCCCGGCAGACCGCGTTCCTCGTCCCCGGCCTGACGATCGACATCGTCGACGACAGGGCGGATGAGCGCCGCGCCGAGATGTTCCGCTACGACGGCGGCATCTCGGAGTTCGTCGAGTTCCTCGCCCCCGACGCTCCCGTGACCGAGGTGCTGCGCCTCACCGGCTCCGGCACCTTCACCGAGACCGTGCCGGTGCTGACCCCCGGCGGCGCCATGGTGCCCACCGAGGTGGAGCGCACCTGCGAGGTCGACATCGCCCTGCGCTGGGGCACCGGCTACGAGACGGTGATGCGCAGCTTCGTGAACATCATCTCGACGCCCAAGGGCGGGACGCACCAGACCGGCTTCGAGCAGGGCCTGCTGAAGCTGCTCCGCTCCCAGGTGGAGGCGAACGCCCGCCGCCTCAAGGTCGGCTCGGACAAGCTCGAGAAGGACGACGTCCTCGCCGGGCTCAGCGCCGTGCTGACCGTGCGGCTCCCTGAGCCGCAGTTCGAAGGCCAGACGAAGGAGGTGCTGGGCACGCCCGCCGTCCGCGCGATCGTCGCCTCCACCATCGCCTCGACGCTGGGCGCGGTGTTCTCCTCGACGCGCCGCGAGGACAAGGCGCAGACCTCCCAGCTCCTCGAGAAGGTCGTCGCCGAGATGAAGTCGCGGATCTCGGCCCGCGCGCACAAGGAGACGCAGCGCCGCAAGAACGCGCTGGAGTCCTCCTCCCTTCCGGCGAAGCTGGTCGACTGCCGCAGCAGCGACGTCGAGAACAGCGAGCTCTTCATCGTCGAGGGCGACTCCGCCCTCGGCACCGCCAAGCTCGCCCGCAACAGCGAGTACCAGGCCCTGCTGCCGATCCGGGGGAAGATCCTCAACACGCAGAAGGCGAGCATCGCCGACATGCTCTCGAACGCCGAGTGCGCCTCGATGATCCAGGTGATCGGAGCCGGCTCCGGCCGCTCCTTCGACCTCTCGGCCGCCCGCTACGGGAAGATCATCCTGATGAGCGACGCCGACGTCGACGGCGCCCACATCCGCACCCTGCTGCTCACGCTCTTCTTCCGCTACATGCGGCCGCTCGTCGAGGCGGGGCGCGTCTTCGCCGCCGTGCCTCCGCTGCACCGGCTCGTGGTGATGAACGCGGGGAAGAAGCCGAACGAGACGATCTACACCTACTCGGAGAAGGAGCTGCAGAGCGTCCTCGCGGCCCTTGGCAAGGCGGGCCGCCGCTACCAGGACCCGATCCAGCGCTACAAGGGGCTCGGCGAGATGGACGCGGACCAGCTGGCCACGACGACCATGGACCGCTCCCGCCGCACCCTCCGCCGGGTGCGGGTCGCCGACGCCGAGAACGCCGGCCGGGTGTTCGAGCTGCTGATGGGCAACGACGTGGCACCCCGCAAGGAGTTCATCGTCCGCGGGTCCGAGTCGCTGTCACGGGACCGCATCGACGTCTGAGCCGCGGGGCTCAGAACACCTCGGGCGCCGCTCCGATCGTCGCGATCGGCGCCGCGAGCGCCACGCCGGAGCCGTCGCGCTTCATCCCGGAGTCGGGCAGCGCGGCGACCGAGCCGTCAGCCTCGAGCGCGTGCGCGGGACCGGGGCCGACCCACGCCACTCCGAGGGCGGTCTCACCCTTGAGGAAGCGCTGCGCACGGACTCCGCCGGTGGCCCTGCCCTTGGCGGGGAACTCCGAGAACGGCGAGACCTTCGCACTGCCGGTGTCGGTCCCCGAGAGGGCCCAGCTGTCGACGGCGACCGTCGCGACGACGGCCTCGTCCCGGTCCTCGGCGGCGACGACGGCGAAGTGCACGACGTCGTCGGTCTCGGCCAGCTTGACCCCGGCCATCCCCGCGGCCGTCCTGCCCTGAGGGCGGACGGCGGACGCGGAGAAGCGCAGCAGCTGGGCCTCGCCGGTGACGAAGACCAGCTCGTCCTCCTCCGCAGACGGAGCCGCGCCCACGACGGCGTCCTTCGGCTTCAGGGCGATGAGCTCGATGTCCGGGCGGTTGGGCAGCTCGCCCGGCGCGACGCGCTTGACGACGCCCTGCTGGGTGCCGAGCGCGATCGGCCGCTCGTCGTCGAGGGCGACGAGCGCGAGCACCCGCTCGTCCTTCGCCAGGTGCGGGAGGTAGTCGCTCATGCGCACGCCCGCGCCCAGCTGCACCGAGGAGGAGGGGACGGCGGGCACGTCGACCGGCGAGAAGCGGAGGAGCCGACCGGCGCTGGTGACCGCGCCGATCTCCGTCCGACTGGTCGTGTCGAGCACGCTGAGGACGGCGTCGTGCTTCGAGCGGCGCGTGGCGCGCTCGGGGTGGGGAGCGGCCTCGGGGTCGCGGTCGACCCGCACCATGCGGCCGGTGGTGCTCAGCAGCACCCGGCAGGGCACGTCCGCGATCTCGAGCACCGCGGCGGCCTTCCGCCCGGTGGTGGCGACGGAGGGACGCGCCTCGGTGAGCAGGGTGCGCCGCGGGGTCCCGAGGCGCTGGGCGACCTCGTCGAGCTCGTCCGAGACCAGCTCGTCGATCCGTGATCGGCTGGCGAGGAGGGCCTCGAGCTCGGCGATCTCGGCGAGGAGGGTGTCGCGCTCGGTCTCGAGCTCGATGCGCGAGAACTTCGTGAGGCGGCGGAGCTGGAGCTCGAGGATGTAGTCGGCCTGCAGGGTGCTGAGGTCGAAGACCTCGATCAGCCGGGCCCGCGCCGCCGCGGTGTCGTCGCTCCCGCGGATCAGCTGGATGACCTCGTCGATGTCGAGGATCGCGATGAGCAGGCCCTCGACCAGGTGCAGCCGCTCCTGGCGCTTGCGCAGTCGGTAGCGGGTCCGCCGGGTGACGACCTGCACCCGGTGGCCGATGTAGACCTGCAGCAGCTCCTTCAGGCCGAGGGTGCGCGGGCCGCCGTCGACCAGCGCGACGTTGTTGATCGAGAACGCGTCCTCGAGGGGCGTGTAGCGGTAGAGCTGCTCGAGGACGGCCTCCGGGCTGAAGCCGGTCTTGATCCCGATGACGAGCCGGAGGCCGTTGTCCCGGTCCGTCAGGTCGGTGACGTCCGAGATGCCGCTGAGCTTCTTGTTCTGGACGCCGTCCTTGATCTTGTCGATGACCTTCTCGGCGCCGACGAGGTAGGGCAGCTCGGTGACGACCAGGCCGGACTTGCGCGCGGTGATGCTCTCGACCGAGACGCGCGCGCGGGTCTTGAAGCCGCCCCGGCCGGTCGCGTAGGCGTCGCGCACGCCGGCGAGGCCGACGATCGTGCCACCGCTCGGGAAGTCCGGTCCCGGGACGAACGACATCAGGTCGTCCAGGGACGCGTCGGGATGGGCGATCAGGTGCCGGGCCGCCCCGATCACCTCCACGAGGTTGTGGGGCGCCATGTTCGTCGCCATGCCGACGGCGATGCCGCTGGCCCCGTTGACCAGCAGGTTCGGGAACGCGGAGGGGAGGACCTCGGGCTGGTCGTGCGAGTTGTCGTAGTTCGGGACGAAGTCGACGACGTCCTCGCCGAGGTGCTCGGTCATGGCCGTGGCGGCCGGGGCGAGGCGGGCCTCGGTGTAGCGGGCCGCGGCCGGGCCGTCGTCGAGGGAGCCGAAGTTGCCGTGCCCGTCGACGAGG
>NZ_PSVU01000070.1:0-15066 GCF_002932515.1 Rathayibacter sp. AY1D5 | reverse complement strand
TTCTCGCGCTTGAGGTCGGCCGCGTGCAGGCCCTCGGCGCGGGCGAGCGCCTCCTCGAGTGTGTAGCGGAGGGCCGCGTAGAGGCGGTCCAGCTCGTCGGCGGTGAGCGCGGCGGGCTTGAAGGGCGACATGCGCGCCACGTGGAGGATCTCGTCCGAGTAGGCGTTGCCGATGCCGGCGATGCGGGACTGGTCGCGGAGGACGCCCTTCACCTGCGCCCGGCCCGCCGTGGCGAGGATCGCGCCGAGGATCTCCTCGGTGAACTCCGGGTCCAGCGGATCGGGACCCAGCCGGGCGACGCCCGGGACGTCGAGCGGATCGGCGACGATCGAGAGCGCGAGGCTCTTCTTGGTGCCGGCCTCCGTCACGTCGAACCCCGACCCGTCGTCGAGGACGAGCCGCGCGGCGAGCGGTCCCCGGCCGGGCTTCGCCGGCGCCGTCGGCCGCTCGGGCCGCCAGCGGACCCAGCCGGCGCGGGCGAGGTGCAGGAGGACGTGGGCCTCGCCGACTGCGAGGTCGAGGAACTTGCCGTGCCGCGATACTCCGTGGACGGTCTCGCCGGACAGAGCCGACGGCGGGATGGCGACGGTCTTGAGGGCGGAGATCGCGAACACGTCGAGCCGCTCGAGGACGCGTCCGCCCAGGCGCGCGTCGAGATCGAGGGCGAGGGCCTGGACCTCGGGGAGTTCGGGCATGCGACCACCCTGGCCCGCGGGTCCCGCACCGTCCACCCCTGGCGGAGTGGACGGCAGCCGGTCAGTCGCCGAAGCGCGTCGCCGCGACCTTCCGCAGGAACAGCTCGTGGAACCGGTAGTCGCCGGTGATCTCGGGATGGAACGCCGTCCCGAGGAGGTTGCCCTGCTCGACCGCGACCACCCGCCCGTCGGCGACGCTGGCGAGCGCGGTCGCCCGCTCCCCCAGCTCCTCCACGACCGGTGCGCGGATGAAGACCGCGTGCACCGGCGGATCGCCGATGGCCGGCACGTCGAGATCGGTCTCGAAGGAGTCGAGCTGGTTGCCGAACGCGTTCCTCCGGACCGACACGTCCAGGCCGCCGAAGCTGCTCTGGCCGTCGATGCGGTCGAGGACCCGGTCGGCGAGCATGATCAGCCCGGCGCAGGTCCCGTAGACGGGCATCCCCGCCCCGATCGCCTCGACGACCGGCTCTGCGAGGCCGAAGAGGCGCGACAGCTTGTCCATCACCGTGGACTCGCCGCCCGGGATGACCAGCCCCGCGACGGTGGCGAGCTCCTCCGGGCGTCGCACCAGCACCACCTCGGCGCCCAGCTCGCGCAGGACGTGCGCGTGCTCGCGGAAGTCGCCCTGCAGCGCGAGGACCCCGACGCGGAGCCCCTCGAGGGACTCCCGCGTCGATCCTGCGCCGGCGAGCGGCGCGTCGGCGCTACCAGCCACGCTCGGCGAGGCGGTGCGGCGCGGGCACGTCGGCCACGTTGATGCCGACCATCGCCTCGCCCAGGCCGCGCGAGGCCTCCGCGACGACCTTCGCGTCGTCGAAGAAGGTGGTCGCCTTCACGATCGCGGCCGCGCGCTTGGCGGGCTCGCCCGACTTGAAGACGCCGGAGCCGACGAACACGCCGTCGGCGCCCAGCTGCATCATCAGCGCCGCGTCGGCCGGGGTCGCGACCCCGCCGGCGGTGAAGAGGACGACGGGGAGCTTGCCGGTCCGGGCGATCTCGACGACCAGGTCGTAGGGGGCCTGCAGCTCCTTCGCGGCGACGTAGAGCTCGTCCTTGGTCATCGCCTTCAGGCGGTTGACCTCGCCGGAGATCGTGCGGATGTGCTTGGTCGCCTCGGAGACGTCGCCGGTGCCGGCCTCGCCCTTCGAGCGGATCATCGCTGCGCCCTCGGTGATGCGGCGCAGCGCCTCGCCCAGGTTGGTCGCTCCGCAGACGAAGGGGACGGTGAAGTTCCACTTGTCGATGTGGTTCACGTAGTCGGCGGGCGAGAGGACCTCGGACTCGTCGATGTAGTCGACGCCGAGCTCCTGCAGGATCTGCGCCTCGACGAAGTGGCCGATGCGCGCCTTCGCCATGACGGGGATCGACACGGCGGAGACGATGCCGTCGATCAGGTCGGGGTCGCTCATGCGTGCGACGCCGCCCTGCGAGCGGATGTCGGCGGGGACGCGCTCGAGCGCCATGACGGCGACCGCGCCGGCGTCCTCCGCGATGCGGGCCTGATCGGCGTCGACGACGTCCATGATGACGCCGCCCTTGAGCATCTCGGCGAGACCGCGCTTGACGCGGCTCGAGCCGAACTGCTCGGGAGCGGACGAGGACGGAGTGGTGGTGTCGGTCATGTTCGCGAGTCCTGTTCTGTGCGGCGACTTCCGCCGACGGCAGCTCCGAGTCTACGAGACGGCACCCACCGTCCGCGGCGCTGGACAGGGGGCCGGGCGGCGGTCTAGAGGCTCGGCCAGGCCGCCGCGAGGCTCGCCCGCACGTCGCCGAGCAGCTGCGGGAGCGCCTTCGTGCGGGCGATGATCGGGAAGAAGTTCGCGTCGGTCGCCCAGCGCGGAACCACGTGCTGGTGCAGGTGCGCGGCGATCCCCGCTCCCGCGACCGCGCCCTGGTTCATCCCGAGGTTGAAGCCGTCGTTGTTCGAGACCGAGCGGACGACGCGCATGGCCGTCTGCGTGAGCGCTCCGATCTCGGCCACTTCCTCGGGAGTGGCCTCGTCGTAGAGCGGGATGTGCCGGTACGGGCAGACCAGGAGGTGGCCGGAGTTGTACGGGAACAGGTTCAGCAGAACGTAGGCGTGCTCCCCGCGGGCGACGATGAGGGCCTCCTCGTCGCTCAGCGTCGGCGCCACGCAGAAGGGGCAGTCGTCGGCTCCGGGCTGCCCCTTCTGGATGTAGACCATCCGGTGCGGCGTCCACAGGCGCTGGAACTCGTCGGGAACCCCGGCGAGGTGCGCCGAGCCCTCCGCCCCCTCGGGCACGCAGCCGTCGCCCACGCTCAGACCTGCGCCTTCGAGGCGACGGCCTCGCGGATGCGCGCGACGGCGTCGGCGACCGGGATCCCGTTCTCCTGCGTGCCGTCGCGGAAGCGGAAGCTGACGGCTCCGGCGTCGCGGTCCTTCTCCCCCACGATCATCTGGAACGGCACCTTCTGCAGCGTGGCGTTGCGGATCTTCTTCTGCATCCGGTCGCTGGAGTAGTCGATCTCGGCGCGGATGCCCGACCGCTTGAGCTCGCCGACGACCTCCTCGAGGTAGGGCAGGTACTCGTCGGCGATCGGGATGCCCACGACCTGGACCGGCGACAGCCAGACCGGGAACACCCCGGCGTAGTGCTCGGTGAGGATCGCGAAGAAGCGCTCGATGGAGCCGAAGAGCGCGCGGTGGATCATCACGGGCCGCTTCTTCGAGCCGTCCGAGGCCGTGTACTCGAGCTCGAAGCGCTCGGGCTGGTTGAAGTCGAGCTGAATGGTCGACATCTGCCAGGTGCGGCCGATGGCGTCGCGCGCCTGCACCGAGATCTTCGGACCGTAGAACGCCGCTCCTCCCGGATCCGGCACCAGCTCGAGACCGGAGGCGACGGCGACCGCGCGCAGCGACTCGATCGCCTCCTCCCACTGCTCGGGCGCACCGACGAACTTCGGGTTGCCCTCCTCGTTCGTGGACAGCTCGAGGTAGAAGTCGTCGAGGCCGTAGTCGCGCAGCACCTGCAGCACGAACTCGAGGTTGCGGGTCAGCTCGGCCGACACGTCCTCCTGCGCGACGTAGATGTGGGCGTCGTCCTGGGTCAGGCCGCGCACGCGGGTGAGGCCCTGCAGGGTGCCGCTCTTCTCGTAGCGGTACACGGTGCCGAACTCGGCCAGGCGCAGCGGGAGCTCGCGGTAGCTGCGGCCGCGCGAGCGGAAGATCAGGTTGTGGAACGGGCAGTTCATCGGCTTGAGGTAGTAGTCCTGGCCCTGGCGGGTGACGTTGCCGTCCTCGTCCTGCAGCTCGTCGAGGTGCATCGGGGGGAACATCCCCTCGGAGTACCACTGCAGGTGCCCGCTCGTGAGGAACAGGTCGCCCTTGGTGATGTGCGGCGTGTAGACGAGCTCGTAGTCGTGGGCGAGCAGCTGCTCGCGCATGTACTGCTCGATCTCGTAGCGGATGATCCCGCCCTTGGGGTGGAAGACCGCGAGGCCGGAGCCGATCTCGTCCGGGAAGGAGAACAGGTCGAGCTCGTGGCCGAGCTTGCGGTGGTCGCGGCGCGCCGCCTCCTCGAGGCGGGCCTGGTGCTCGCGCAGCTCGTCCTTCGTGGGCCACGCGGTGCCGTAGACGCGCTGCAGCTGCGGGTTCTTCTCCGAGCCGCGCCAGTAGGCGGCAGCGTTGCGGGTCAGGGCGTAGCCGTTGCCGATCATGCGGGTGTTGGGCAGATGCGGGCCGCGGCAGAGGTCCTTCCAGACCGTCTCGCCGGAACGCGGGTCGACGTTGTCGTAGATGGTGAGCTCGGCGCCGCCGACCTCGACGCTCTCGTCCTCGGCTCCCCCGCCCTTGATCCCGATCAGCTCGAGCTTGTAGGGCTCGCCGGCGAGCTCGGCGCGCGCCTCCTCCTCGGAGACGACGCGGCGCACGAACCGCTGGCCCTGGCGGACGATGCGGTCCATCGCCTTCTCGAGCGCCTTCATCGCCTCGGGCGTGAAGGGCTCCTCGACGTCGAAGTCGTAGTAGAAGCCGTCGGTGACGGGCGGGCCGATGCCCAGCTTCGCCTCCGGGTTGATCTGCTGCACCGCCTGCGCGAGCACGTGGGCCGCGGAGTGGCGGAGGATGTTCAGCCCGTCCGGCGAGGAGATGAGCACCGGCTCGATGCGGTCGCCCGGCACGACGTCGGCGGCGAGGTCCTTGAGCTCCCCGTTGACGCGGATCGCGACCACGGCCCGGTCGGTGAAGTGCGTGAATCCCGTGCCCGCCTCGGTGACGACCGAGTGGGACTCGTTCTCTGCGGGATTCGACGGTTCGTTCGACACGTGCGGGCACTCCTCGGGCTCGGTTGACCCCTCGACTGTAGTCGGCGGCGGCCTCTACCCGAGCGCGTCGCGCACGCGGACGCCGAGCGCGCGCAGAGCGGAGGCGAGCTCGTCCCGGTCGGCGCCGGGGAGCACGAGCGAGCTGCGCTCGAGCTGGTGCAGGAGGACCTCCTCCAGGCCGGGCGGCAGGGAGTCCACGGCGAGCGCCCCCTCGAGTGCGGCGAGCACGGCGACGACGGCCACCGCGTCGCGTGCCGCGAGTCTGCGTGCGCTGATCTCCATGCGTCTCCGTCCGTGTCGTCCGACCCCGTCACCCTGCCGACAGGACGTGCCCCGGAGAGGGGCGCGGCGGCGACCGGTGCGCAATCCGTCCAGGTGTCATCCTGGTCAGATGGGTGCCGGTCCTGCGCTGCAGCGCTTCACGCGCTCCGGGGCCGACCTGGACGAGGCGCGGCGCTTCTACTCGGACGGCTACGGCGGGTCGGGATTCCGGACGGAGACGGTCGAGCGGCCCTTCTCCTTCCGCTACGACGTCTCCGGGAGCGAGGGCGTGAGCCTGCGGACGTCGGTGTTCCGGGGCTCCGTGTCCGGGGGGCTGCGTCCGGAGGGCGAGTACGTCGTCTCGTGGTTCCTCTCCGGCACGAGCGTGGTGGACCCGGAGGGCGATCGGATCGTCCACCTGCCGGGGCGGCCGGTCGTGTTCCCCAGCGCGCGTCCGTTCGAGTTCGTCAGCCGCGACTTCCAGCAGCGGCTCGTGCACGTGGCCGCCGGCCTCCTCGAGCAGGTCGCGTCCGAGGCCGGCGACGGCGTGCCGCTGCCGCTCGTCTTCGACCACCGCTCGATCGCCTCCCTGTCGGCACTCCCGGGCTGGTGGCGGGCGGTCGACGACTTCGCGGGCGTCCTGCGGTCGGGCCGCGAGGCGACCGCGCTGCAGCTCGTGGCGGCGGAGCGCGGCGTCGCTCTGCACCTGCTCGCGACCTTCGCGCACCGGCCGGTCGTCGTCCCGCCGCAGGTGCTGCGGCCGGGGCTCGAGCACCTGCTGCGGGCCGCCGAGTTCCTGCACGCGTTCGCCGCATCACCCGTCACCGTGTCCGACATCGCGGCAGCGGCGGGGCTCACTCCGCGGGCGCTGCAGGCCGCGTTCCGGAGGCACTTCGGCGACACTCCGCTCGGCTACCTGCGCGGCGTGCGTCTCGACCGGGCGCGCGTCGAGCTTCGCGAGGCCGCTCCGGGCGAGGAGACCGTGCGCGCCGTCTCCGCGCGCTGGGGCTTCCTCAACCAGGGCCGCTTCTCGGGGGCGTACCACCGCCGCTTCGGCGAGTACCCGGTGGAGACCCTGCGCCGCTGACGCTCAGGCGCCGGGAGCGAGATCGCGGGCGTAGCAGACCGAGTGCTCGGACCCGATGTAGGCGCCGAACGGCGGGATGGCGTGGTAGCCCTCCCGGAGGTAGAACCGCATCGCGTCGGGCTGGAGCGTCCCGGTCTCCAGCACCAGGCGCGTCGTGCCCAGAGCGGCCGCCCGCGCCTCGAGCGCGCGCAGGACGGCCGTGGCCGCTCCGGTGCCGCGGGCGGCGGGGTCGGCGAACATCCGCTTCACCTCGATCGCCCCCGGTCCGAGGACGTCGTCGTCGAGAGGCCGCAGTCCGCCGCAGGCCACCGCCGTGCCGCTCGCGTCGCGGGCGACGAGGAAGACGGGCACGTCGTCGGCCGAGGGCGGCGTACCGGGCTCGTGGTCGTCGTTGCCGTAGCGCTCGTCGAGCTCGCGCCGCTGCGCGTCGCGCAGACGCTCGGCGTCCGGGTGGGTCCACGCCACCTCGTCGATGGTCCAGCTCATGAGGGCTCCTCCCGGCCGCGCGGCGGGCACGGCCGAGGCCATTCTGCCGCGCCAGCCCCCTCCGGCCGACCCGGTGGCAACCCCTTCCGCGCCGGAACGCAGCGGGCGTCGACTGGAGGCCCACCGACGAAAGGACTCACCGTGCTCTCCGACTCCCCCATCGGCCCCGTTCTGCTCTCCCGCGACCTCGCCGCCTCCCGCGCTTTCTACGCCGGCTCCCTGGGACTGAAGGTCCTCGAGGAGAGCGAGTCGGCGATCGCCTACTCCTGCGGCGGCACGCGGCTCACCGTCACCGCCAGCACCACGGGCTCGAAGGACGAGCAGACCAAGGCCGCCTGGCGGGTGGCCGACCTGCGCGCCGAGCTGGACGCGCTGGCGACTCGGGGCGTGGCTCCGGAGGACTACGACAGCGACGAGCTGCGCACCGAGAACGGCGTGGCCGACCGCGGCAGCGTCTGGGCGGCCTGGATCCTCGATCCCGACGGGAACGCGCTCGGCTTCGAGCAGCCCAAGAGCTGATCGGCGCCGCTCTAGACTCGCCCCATGCCCGACGACTCCGCTCCGCTGCCCGCGCCCGGGTGGTACCCGCACCCGGCCGACCTCGGCTCGGAGCTCTACTGGGACGGCGCGGCGTGGACGGACCGGTCCCGCCCGTCCTCCTCGGCGCCCGCTCCCGCCTACGGCACGCCCCCGGGCGCTCCGGAGCAGGAGCTGTACGCCTATCCGTCCGCCCCGTCCTCCGCGGCGGGCCGCAACCCCATGGCGATCGCGAGCCTCGTGCTCGGCGTCCTGAGCCTGCTGATCAATCCGCTGCTGATCCCCTCGATCCTCGCCATCGTCTTCTCGGCGAAGGGCCGGGCGGCCGCACCGCTCGTCGGAGGCGGTCGCGGGCTCGCGACGGCCGGACTCGTCACCGGGATCCTCGGTCTGGTGTCGGGCGTCTTCACCATCGTCGGCAACCTCTCGGCCGGGGTCCCCGGCCTGGCCGGCTGACCGGGGTGCCGCGGCCCTCGACGCCCCGATGACCGCGCGCCGGAGCGCTCCCTGGCTCCTCGTCGTGGCGGTCGCCCTGGTCGCGCTGGTCCTGCGCGGTCCGATCGTCGCCGTCGCGCCCATCATCGACGCGGTGCGCGAGGACCTCGCGCTGTCCGCGGGCCAGGCGGGGATCCTCACCAGCATCCCCGTGCTCTGCTTCGCCCTGGCGACTCCGCTCGCCCTCCTGGTGATCCGCCGCGCGGGACCCGACGCCGCCGTGACCGTCACGGTGATCGGCGTCGCGCTCGGCACGATCGTCCGATCGATCGGCGACGTGGGACCGGCCGTGGCGGGCACCATCCTGATCGGCGTCTCCATCACGATCGGCAACGTCGTCCTCCCCGTCGTGATCCGGCGGGACGTCGCTCCCGAGCGCGTCGACCTCACGACGGGCGTCTACACCGCAGCCCTCAACATCGGCTCGACGATCACCTCGCTCGGCACCGCTCCGCTCGCTCTAGCCCTCGGCTGGCGCGGCGCCCTGCTCGTCTGGCTCGCCCTCAACGCCCTCGCTCTGGCCGGCTGGCTCGTGGCCGTGGGGCCTCGGGCGGCCCTGCGTCCGACTCCCCGCCCGGCCCGCGCCGACCGCGCACCGGCCGCACCGGCTCCGCGGATCTTCCGCAGCGCGACCGTGCTGGCGCTCGCGCTCTGCTTCTCGAGCCAGGCGTTCTCGTACTACGGAGTGACGGCGTGGCTCCCCTCGCTGCTCGTCGACCGCAACGGCTTCTCGATCGCGACCGCGGGCGCGAGCGCCTCGGTGTTCCAGCTCGCCGCGGTCGCCGGCGCCCTCGGCGTCCCGCTCCTGGTCCGGAGGCTCGGACCCCTGGGGGGCATCGTGCTCGTCGGCCTCCTCTGGTGCACGGTGCCGGCGGGGCTGCTGCTCGCGCCGCAGCTCTGGGCGCTCTGGTGCGTGCTGGGCGGCACGGCCCAGGGCGGAGGATTCACGGTGGTCTTCGTGCTCGTCGTGCGGCTCTCCCGCTCCGACGCTCACGCGTCGCGGCTCTCGGCCACGGTGCAGGGGATCGGCTATGCCGTGGCCGCCACCGCCCCGACCGTCATCGGCTTCGCGCACGACGCGAGCGGCGGCTGGGAGGCTCCCCTGCTGACCGTCCTCGCCGCGACCTGCTCCTTCCTCCTCTTCGGCACCCTCGCCGCTGCGCGCCAGCGCCGGGCCTGACCCGCGACACGACCGGCCGCGCCGTCAAGGGGGCCGTCCGACGACTGTCGGCCCCGTAGCGTGTCCGCATGGCCGAGCAGAGCACGACCCGCGAGAAGACAGCGCCCGATCCCGACGATTCCCGGAAGCCCGACGACGTCACCGACATCACCAGGCGCTCCTGGTTCTACGTCCTCAAGAAGACGGCTCGCGAGTTCGGCGCGGACCAGTGCACCGACCTCGCCGCCGCGCTCACCTACTACGCCGTGCTCGCGCTCTTCCCCGCCCTGCTCGCGATCGTGTCGGTGCTGGGGCTCTTCGGCCAGGCGCAGGCCACCACCGATCTGGTGCTCGACCTGATCGGGAACCTCGCGTCGAGCGAGGTCGTCGACCTGCTGCGCGACCCGATCCAGGCGCTGACCAGCTCCTCCGCCGCGGGTCTCGCCTTCGTGACCGGTGTCGTCGGAGCGATCTGGTCCGCCTCCGGCTACGTCGGCGCCTTCGGCCGCGCGATGAACCGCGTCTACCAGATCGACGAGGGGCGCCCCTTCTGGAAGCTCCGCCCGACGATGCTCGGCGTGACCGTGGTGACGGTCGTCCTGATCGTGATCGCGGCGCTCATCCTGGTGCTCAGCGGACCGGTCGCGACCGCCGTCGGCGACGTCGTGGGCCTCGGGCCCGCCGCCCTCACCGTGTGGAACATCGCGAAATGGCCGGTGCTCGTGGTCATCGCGATCGTGATCGTCGCGACCCTGTACTACTGGGCGCCCAACATCCGCCAGCCGAAGTTCCGCTGGATCAGCATCGGATCGATCGTCGCCCTGGCGATCTGGCTGATCGCCTCGACCGGCTTCGCGTTCTACGTGGCCAACTTCTCCAACTACAACAAGACCTACGGCTCGCTCGGCGCGGTGATCGTCTTCCTCCTCTGGATCTGGATCACCAACATCGCCCTGCTCTTCGGCGCGGAGTTCGACGCCGAGCTCGAGCGCGGACGCGAGCTGCAGGCGGGCATCGAGGCGGAGGAGACCATCCAGCTCCCCCCGCGCGACACCGCCGCGAGCGACAAGAAGGCGGCAGTGCACGAGAAGGACGTCCGCGACGGGCGCTGGCTGCGGCTGGCGAGCGAGAACCGCAGCGACGAGGGCACGGCCCAGGACGACGAGGCCGCGAAGAAGAAGTGACTCAGGACTCGGACGACCAGAGCGCGCGGTAGTAGGCCGCGCGCTCGTCGTCCGGATCCGCTCCGTACTCCGCGAGGAGCAGCGGGGTGTGGCCGGGGCCGTAGTTCCAGCCGAGGCTGACCGCGGCGACCGCCAGATCCGCCCAGCGGTCGCCCACGCCCAGGTCGCCGACGTCGACCGTGCCGCTCCAGCGTCCGTCGTCGTCGACGAGCGTGTTCGGAGCGCACGCGTCGCCGTGCACCACGACGGGGTCCACGAGCTCCGGAGCCGCGCCGAGCGCCGACGGCCGGCGCGCGAACCAGGAGTCGCCGCGCAGCTCTTCGGGCACCGCGTCGACGGGGAGCGCGTGGACCGCCCGCAGGCCGGCCGCGATCGCGCGGACGGCCTCCTCCGGCCGGGCTGTCCACTCCGGGTCGACGGCGCTCCGCCCGGGCAGCGGTGCGGTGAGGAGCCACTGCCCCTCCTCGTCCTCGCCCGCCTCCAGGATCCGGGGCGCGACGATCCGCCCCTCCAGCCAGCGCAGACGCGCGATCTCGCGACGGAGGTCGACGCCCGTGGACCGGGGATTCCACTTCAGGTACCCGGCGTCCACGCGGAAGGTCAGCCCGTCGAGCTCGTTGCGCCAGACGAGCGCCGGATCGGTGCCGCCGTTCAGGCGCCTCGCCGGCGACGGGATCCGGACGCCGTCGAGCGAGAACTGCCGTGCGAGGTCCGGACCGCTCATGCCCCCAGGGTAGGCGCCCCGATACTGAGAGGATCCGCATGCCGCGGACCGCGCCACCCGCCTCCTCCGAGCAGCGCGCCCTTACCCTGACGGGCGTGCCGGAGCAGCCGCCCGGCGCGATCCGGTGACGAGGGAGCCCCCGTGACGCAGAGCGACGACGACCGCGGGCCCGTGCAGCCCGACTTCTCGAAGGAGCAGGAGGGCTACCGTCCCGGGCTCAAGCCCCGGCAGCTGCAGATGATCGCCATCGGCGGCGCGATCGGCACCGGCCTCTTCCTCGGCGCGGGCGGCCGACTCGCCACCGCCGGTCCCTCGCTCGTCGTCGTGTACGCGGTCTGCGGCGTCTTCGCCTACCTGATCCTCCGCGCGCTCGGCGAGCTGGTCCTGCACCGGCCGAGCTCGGGCTCCTTCATCTCCTACGCCCGCGAGTTCCTGGGCGAGAAGGCCGCTTTCGTCGCCGGATGGATGTACTTCCTGAACTGGGCGATGACCGCGATCGCCGACGTCACCGCGGTGGCCCTGTACGTGAAGTACTGGTCGCTCTTCTCCTCCGTGCCCCAGTGGCTCCTCGCACTCATCGCCCTGGTCGTCGTGCTCTCGCTGAACCTCGTCTCGGTCAAGGTCTTCGGGGAGCTGGAGTTCTGGTTCGCGCTGATCAAGGTCACGGCGCTGGTGGTCTTCCTGGTGATCGGCGTCGTCGTGCTCGCCGCGGGCTGGCCGCTGCAGTCCGGCGGCGTCGCCGTGGACCCCGGGGTCAGCCTCTGGAACGACAACGGCGGCATCCTGCCCGGCGGCCTGATCGCCAGCGTCCTGGTCGTCCAGGGCGTGGTGTTCGCCTACTCCGGAGTCGAGCTGGTCGGCACGGCGGCGGGCGAGACCGCGGAGCCGGCGAAGGTCATCCCGCGCGCGATCAACTCGGTCATCCTGCGCATCGCCGTCTTCTACGTCGGCTCCGTGCTGCTGCTGACGCTGCTGCTGCCCTACACGGCCTACTCGAAGGGCGAGAGCCCGTTCGTCACGTTCTTCAGCTCACTGGGCGACGGCTCCTCGGGCGAGATCGCCGGATCGATCATGAACTTCGTCGTGCTGACGGCCGCGCTCTCCAGCATCAACGCCGGGCTCTACTCGACCGGCCGCATCCTCCGCTCCATGGCGCTCAACGGCTCCGCCCCCGCCTTCACCGGCCGGATGAACAAGCAGGGCGTCCCCTACGGAGGCATCCTGCTCACGGCGAGCATCACCCTGATCGGTATCGTGCTGAACCTCTTCGTGCCGTCCGAGGCCTTCGAGATCGTCCTCAACGTCTCGGCGCTGGGCATCGTCACGGGCTGGGGCATGATCGTCCTCTGCCAGATGCAGCTGCAGCGCTGGGCGGCCCACGGGCGCCTGGAGCGCCCGTCCTTCCGGATGCCCGGCGCCCCGGTGACCTCGTGGCTCACCCTGGCGTTCCTGGTGATCGTGGTGGTCCTCATCGCCGTCGACTTCCCGACCGGCACCTGGACCGTGGGGATCGTCGCGGTGGTCGGCGTGCCCGCCCTGATCGTGGGCTGGCACGTCGCGAAGCCGCGCATCCTGGCGATCGCGTCCGCCCGGGACGGCTTCACCGGCGCCCACCCCGTGATCGCCGCCCGTCCGGCCTCCGAGGCCAAGCGCGACGAGAACGAGCGGCGCCGCGAGTAGGGCGGGTCAGCGCCGGCGGAGGTAGCGCAGGAGCAGCGTGTCGCCGGCGCTGAGCACGTGCGCCAGGTGCTGCGGGCGAGGTCCGGGGACGTCGCCGCGGGCGAGCCTCCCGGAGTCCCCCGCCTCGAGCGTTGGAGCGACGGTCAGGCAGAGCTCGTCGGCGGCGTCCGCGGCGAGGAGGGTCCCGAGCAGCGACGGACCACCCTCGCAGTGGATCCTGCCGAGCCCCCGCTCTGCGAGCTGCGCCCGCATCCGCGTCGCGTCGAGCCGTGCGTCGCCGCAGACGAGCACGTCGGCGACCTCGGCGAGCTCCGCGCGGCGGCGGGCCGACGAGGAGCCGGTGGTCACGACGATCGGACGCACCGGCGCCTCGGTGAAGATCCGCGAAGCGGGATCGAGGTCGAGCGACCCCGAGACGATCGCGAAGACGGGCTGCGGGGCGAGCCCGGTGCCGAGCCGGGCCCGCACGGACTCGTCGCTCAGCACCATCGGGCCGTAGCCCTCGGTCCGCACCGTGCCGGCCGCGACGAGCACGACGTCGGCGAGCCGGCGGAGCAGGTCGAACACGCGCAGGTCCGCCGCGCCCCCGAGATCGCCCGAGACGCCGTCACGGGTGACCGCTCCGTCGACGCTCGCGACGAAGTTGACCCGGAGCCACTCCTCGCCCGCCCCGTCCGCGTAGAGGGCCAGCAGAGCCTCGTCGGACAGGTCCTGCCCGGCCGGCGACAGGCCGTCGATGCGGGCGCTCACGCCGCCGGCTCCACGTTGTGGCGGAGGAAGGCGGGCGCCCGCCAGCCCAGCACCGCCTCCGTCATCCGCACGGCGTCCACCGCCTGGCGCACGTCGTGCATGCGCACGATCCGCGCACCGTTCAGGATGCAGATCACCGCGGCGGCGAGGGAGCCCTCGAGGCGCTCCCCCTGCGGCCGGTCCAGCGCCTCGCCGATGAAGTCCTTGTTGGACACCGCGGCGAGCACCGGGAAGCCGAGCGCTGCCACCTCGTCCAGCCGGCGGGTGAGCTCGAGCGTGTGCAGGGTGTTCTTGTTCAGGTCGTGACCCGGATCGACGATGATCCTCCCGGCAGGCACTCCACCCGAGAGCGCGCGATCGACGCGGCTCCGCAGATGGTCGACCACGGTCGCCACGACGTCGTCGTACTCGGGTCTCTCCGGCTCGCTGCGGGGGGCGCCCACGCTGTGGGTGATGACGAGCTGAGCGGAGGAGGAGGCGACGACCTCGAGCATCCGGGGGTCGTGCAGCCCGCTCGTGTCGTTGATGACGGAGGCGCCCGCGGCGATGCTCGCGCGCGCGACCTCGGCGCTCGTCGTGTCCACCGAGACGACCACGTCGCTCCGCTCCGCGATGCCCGCCACGACGGGGACGACCCGGTCGAGCTCCTCCTGGAGCGTGACAGCGGGGCCGCGGCCGAACGGCACTCCGCCGATGTCGACCCAGTCGGCGCCGAGCTCCGCAGCGCGCACGGCGGCCGCGATGGCGCTGTCCAGGGCGAAGGTGGAGCCCTTGTCGTAGAAGGAGTCGGGTGTGCGGTTCACGACCGCCATCACGGCCACCTGCCGCTCGAAGTCGAACTCTCGTCCGCCGATGTGCCGCGTGGTCATGGGCGCGTCCCTCCCGCTCGGAGCGCCGGGAGAAGGCCGGCGCCGCTCACCCTAGACGAGCGGAGTCGGCGGAGGCTGGAGCGGGCCGCCCTCGAGCAGCGCCTGGAAGAGGACGTGGTCCTGCCACTCCCCGGCGATCCGCAGGTAGCGCCGCGCGACGCCGATCCGCTCGAAGCCGTTGCGCTGCAGCACGGTCTGCGATCCGACGTTGTGGAGGAGCGTCCCGGCCTGCACGCGGTGCAGCCCCAGATCCTCACGCGCGGTGCGCAGGACGGCTCCGACCGCGCGGGTCATCACGCCGCGGCCCTGCAGACCGCTGTCGAGCCAGTAGCCGAGATCGCCGCTGTCGAAGGCGCCGCGGACGATGTTCGCGAGAGTCAGCCGACCGACGATCACGCCGCCCGCGTCGAGGACGAGCGGGAGGACGCTGCCGGCCCGGTGCGCGGCGAGCGCGTCCGCGACGGCGTCGGTCTGGCCCCCCGCCTCGAAGAAGCGGGTCGAGCGCGTCGGCTCCCAGGGCGCGAGGTGCCGGCGGTTGCGCCGGTACGCGGCGGCGAGGGCCGGTCCGTCGTCCCGCGAGACGAGCCGCAGGAGGGTGCCCTGGTCGTCGACGGGGATCGGGGCGGGCATCCTGCGAGGGTAGCGCCGGAGCCGGGAACGACAGAACCCCCGGCCAGGGGCCGGGGGTTCTCGTGGTGGGCGATACTGGGATCGAACCAGTGACCTCTTCCGTGTCAGGGAAGCGCGCTACCGCTGCGCCAATCGCCCGTTGCTCCGTGCGGAGCGCCTCGTTCGGTGAACGATCGAGGTGGATACGGGATTCGAACCCGTGTATACGGCTTTGCAGGCCGC
>NZ_PSVU01000007.1:0-93425 GCF_002932515.1 Rathayibacter sp. AY1D5 | reverse complement strand
GGCGGGGGGCGGCGGGACCGGCCGGGAGAGGACGATCGCACCCGGCCGCTCGACGTTGCCGCGCTCGCCCGCACTGCCGACGTTGGCCAGCACGACGGCGAAGTAGGGCAGGACCACGGCGCCGATGGCGAAGAACAGCAGCCACCAGCCGTGGGCGAAGAGCAGGCAGATGACGCAGAGCATCCTGATGCCCATGGCGATCGAGTACTTGATCGCGCGGGAGCGCCGCTCGGCGCTCGGCGACGGCGGTAGGGAGGTGAGTGTCTCGCGTGGTTTCACAGCCCTGCAAGCCTACGTCGCGGCGGGCGGGTGCAGGCCGGGAGGGCCTCATCCCGGAATCTGTTGCGCGACGCGCCTCTAGGATGTACGGGTCGCCCGGCGCCGCACGAGCGCCGGCAGGAGGGACACCATGACCACGCCGCGCACCGTCCTCGTCACCGGGGGCAACCGGGGGATCGGCTTCGCCATCGCCCAGGAGTTCGTGGCCGCCGGTCACCGGGTCGCCGTGACCGCGCGCTCGGGATCCGGTCCGGAGGGCTCCCTCACCGTCGTCGCGGACGTGACCGACGCCGCCTCCATCGACGCCGCGTTCACGCAGGTCGAGGCCGAGCTGGGCCCGGTCGAGATCCTGGTGGCGAACGCGGGCATCACCCGCGACACCCTGCTGCTGCGCATGACGGAGGAGGACTTCACGTCCGTCGTCGACACGAACCTCACCGGGGCGTTCCGCGTCGTCAAGCGCGCATCGAAGGGGATGCTCAAGCAGCGCTTCGGCCGCGTCGTCCTCATCTCCAGCGTGGTCGGCCTCTACGGGTCGCCGGGCCAGATCAACTACTCCTCGTCGAAGGCCGCCCTCGTGGGCTTCGCCCGCTCGCTGACCCGCGAGCTCGGCGCCCGCAACATCACCGCCAACGTCGTCGCTCCCGGCTTCATCGAGACCGACATGACCGCGGAGCTCTCCCCGGAGCAGCAGGCGGAGTACCGGAAGAGCATCCCGCTCGCCCGCTACGGCACCGCTGCCGAGGTCGCGAAGGTCACGCGCTGGCTGGCCGGCGACGAGGCCGCGTACATCTCGGGTGCCGTGATCCCGGTCGACGGCGGCCTCGGGATGGGCCACTGATCGATAAGCTCTGGGCTTATATCCGGCGGATATAAGCTCTAGGCTTATGCGATGACCTCCTCCGATGTCGTCGCCGTGCTCCTGGACCTGGTGACCTCCCGCTCCCTCGTCGACCGCGCGGGTGCTCAGCGCGAGATCGAGCGGGGCTTCGCCGAGGTGGAGGCCGCGGTCCCGGCGATCCAGCCCCTGCACCCGACGGTCGGCGACGAGTTCCAGGCGATCTACCCCTCCGTCCACGCCGCACTCCGGGCGACGCTGCAGGCGCGCCTCTCGCTCCCGGCCGGCGTCGACTGCCGCGCGGGCATCGGCCTGGGCGAGGTGCGGGTGGTCGGGTCGGGGATCGCGGGGGACCTCGAGGACGGGTCCGGCTGGTGGCGCGCGCGCGAGGCCATCGATCGCGCCCACGCGCTCGAGGACGGTGCCGTGCCCACGGCCCGCGGATGGTTCGTCGCCGGGGACGCCGACGGGGACTCCGGCGAGGCGGCCGTCAACGCCTACCTCCTCTCCCGCGACGCCCTGGTCGGAGCGCTCAGCGCGCGCGATCGCCGACTCGTGCTGGGGAGCCTGCGCGGAGCGTCGCAGAAGGAGCTGGGCGAGCAGGAGTCGATCTCGCAGCCCGCCGTCTCGCAGGCGCTGCGGCGCGCGGGAGCGGGCGCCCTCCTCGCCGGCGCGCGCCTGCTGGAGGAGACGTGCTGACGGCGCTGCTGCTCGCCGTGATCGGCCTCGGCGACCTCGCGCGCACGCACCTCCGCCGCCGTGCGGCCCTCCTCGCGATCCCCGTGCTCGCCGCCGCAGCCGTGACCGCAGCGCTCCTCGTCGGAGTCCCGCCGCTCGGTGCGGCGATCGTCGTCGTCCTGGCCGGAGCCTGGCTGCTGACGACCACGACCGTCGAGAACGCGCGGCCGCCCGGGGGTCTGCGTCCGGCCGTCGCCCTCGTCGCGGCGGTCCTGGTGCTGACCGCTGTCGACCGCGCCGCCGGCGTCCCGACGGGGCCGCTCGCGCCGACCACCGTCGCGAGCACGCTCCCTCCGATCGAGCAGCTCGCTCTGGCGGTCGGAGCCGGGCTCTTCCTGCTGGAGAGCGGCAACGTGATCGTGCGGGCGGCGCTGTTCCGCGAGCTCCCGCAGGCCGAGCCCGCGCCGCGTCCGCGCTGGAGCGAGCGGTTCGCGCGTCGGGAGCCGGCCGACGCCCGCCTGCCGGACCTCCAGGGCGGGCGCACGATCGGACCGCTGGAGCGGCTGCTGATCGCCGGTCTCACGCTCGCCGGAGCGATCGGCCTCGCCGGTGCCGTGCTCGCGGCCAAGGGGATCGTGCGCTTCCCCGAGATCTCCCGCGACGGCGGCAGCGGCGAGAAGGCGGAGTACTTCCTGGTGGGCTCGCTCGTCAGCTGGGCGCTGGCGCTCGGCTGCGCCGGACTCGTCGCGATCGCGGGCCGCTGACCTTCCTGAGGCCGGGGGAGGCGGGCCTCAGCCGCGGAGGCCGAGGACAGGCAGCAGCTGCGACAGGTCGAGGCCGCCGACGACGAGGTCGGCGCGCTCGCGCACCAGGGGCTTGGCGTTGAAGGCGACCGCGAGGGAGGCGACCGCCATCATCTCCAGGTCGTTCGCACCATCGCCGACGGCGATCGTGCGCTGAGGCGGGACGCCCGAGACCGCCGCCCACTCGCGGAGCGCCTCCGCCTTGGCCGCGGCGTCGATGACCGCCCCGTCGACCGCTCCGGTCAGCAGGCCGCCCCCGCAGCAGAGGCGGTTGGCCCGGACGAAGTCGAGGCCGAGCGCACCGGCGACCGGGTCGAGGACCTCGTGGAACCCTCCGGACACCACACCGATGCGGCCGCCGGCGGCGTGGACGCCGGCCACGAGCTCGGCGGCGCCGGGCGTGACGCGGACGCCCGAGCTCACACCGGGGAGCACCGACTCCGGGACCCCGGCGAGAGTGGCGACCCGCTCGCGGAGGCTCTCGCCGAAGTCGAGCTCGCCGCGCATCGCCCGCTCCGTGACGGCGGCGACGCGCTCCTCGGAGCCGGCGTGCACCGCGAGGAGCTCGATCACCTCGTCCTGGAGGAGGGTGGAGTCCGCGTCGAGGACGACGAGGAAGCGGGCAGGCGTCGCAGGACGCTCACTCATGGGCCGGTCCGATCGGTCGGGTGGGCGCGCCGGGGCGCAGAGCTCGACCCGCGGGGGTGCTACGGGTGGACGACGACGCCCTTGCCGACGACGGTGATGCCCGACTCGGTGACGGTGAACCCGCGCTCGCGATCGCGGTCGTGGTCCACGCCGACTCGAGCACCGGGCTCGACGACGACGTCCTTGTCGAGGATAGCGCGGACGACCAGCGCGTCCGGGCCGATGCGGACCTTGTCGAAGACCACCGAGTCGGTGACCGTCGCGTTCGACTCGATGACCGTCCAGGGCCCGACGACGCTGCGCTCGATGTGCGCGCCCGAGATCACGGTGCCGAGCGAGACGACCGAGTCGACCGTCGATCCCATGTTGCCCTTGCCGTCGCGGACGATCTTGGCCGGAGGGGAGTTCAGCTGCGACGAGAAGATCGGCCACTGCTGGTTGTAGAGGTTGAAGACCGGCAGCGCCGAGATGAGGTCCTGGTGGGCCTCGAAGAAGGAGTCGATGGTGCCGACGTCCCGCCAGTAGTAGCGGTCGCGGTCGGTCGAGCCGGGGACGTCGTTGAGCTTGAGGTCGTAGACGCCGGCCTCGCCGCGCGCGACGAAATCCGGGATGATGTCGCCGCCCATGTCGTGGTCCGACGTGGAGGACTCGCCGTCGCGGATGACCGCGTCGATCAGGGCGTCCGCGTCGAAGACGTAGTTGCCCATGGAGGCGAGGACCTCGTGCGGGGAGTCGGCCAGGCCGACGGCGTCCTTGGGCTTCTCGAGGAACTCGGAGATCATCGTCGGGACGATGCCGTCGCCCGCCTCGTCACCGGCGAGCTGGATGACGCCGAACTGGTCCGCGAGCTCGATCGGCTGGCGGATGGCCGCGACGGTCGCCTTCGCACCGGACGTGATGTGCGCGTCGATCATCTGCGAGAAGTCCATGCGGTAGACGTGGTCGGCGCCGACCACGACGACGATGTCGGGCTTCTCGTCGCGGATCAGGTTGAGGCTCTGCAGGATCGCGTCGGCCGAGCCGCTGAACCAGCGCTTGCCCAGGCGCTGCTGCGCGGGGACCGAGGCGACGTAGGAGTTCAGGAGCCCGGAGAGGCGCCAGGTCTGCGAGACGTGGCGGTCGAGCGAGTGCGACTTGTACTGCGTCAGCACGACGATCTGGGTGAGACCGGAGTTGATCAGGTTGGACAGCGCGAAGTCGATCAGCCGGTACTGCCCGCCGAACGGCACCGCGGGCTTGGCCCGGTCCGCCGTGAGGGGCATGAGGCGCTTTCCCTCGCCGCCGGCGAGGACGATGCCGAAGATCTTCTTTGACTGCATGGCACCACAGTAGGGGCTCGGGCTTCCCCGTGGACCCCGGCTGTCGCCGGGGGAGCGCCCTGTACTACGGTTCGGGGGTGCGAGTCGATCTGCTGACCAAGGAATACCCGCCCGAGGTGTACGGGGGAGCCGGTGTCCACGTGGCCGAGCTCACCAAGGCGCTGCGCAGCGACCTGGAGGTCGTGGTGCGCTGCTTCGGCGCGCCGCGCGAGGAGGAGGGCACGTTCGCGTACTCCGTCCCCGCGGAGCTCGCCGAGGCGAACGGCGCGCTGCAGACCCTCGGGGTCGACCTGCAGATCGCGCAGGACGCGGCGGGGGCCGACCTGGTCCACTCCCACACCTGGTACGCCAACGCCGCGGGGCGTCTCGCCCAGCTCCTGCACGGCATCCCGCACGTGGTCTCGGCGCACAGCCTCGAGCCGCTGCGTCCGTGGAAGGCCGAGCAGCTCGGCGGCGGCTACCGCGTCTCGAGCTGGATCGAGCGGGAGGCGTACGAGAACGCCGACGCCGTGATCGCGGTGTCCGGCGGCATGCGCGAGGACATCCTCCGCTCCTACCCGGCCCTGGACCCGGCGAAGGTCCACGTGGTCTACAACGGCATCGACCTCGACGCCTGGCACCCGGTCGAGGACGAGGCCGTCCTCGCCGAGCTGGGCATCGACCCCTCGCGCCCCTCCGTGGCCTTCGTCGGCCGCATCACTCGGCAGAAGGGCCTGCCCTACCTGCTCCGCGCCGCGGCGACCCTGCCTCCCGAGGTGCAGCTCGTGCTCTGCGCGGGCGCCCCCGACACCCCCGAGATCATGGCCGAGGTCACCTCCCTCGTCCGCAGCCTCCAGGAGGAGCGCACCGGCGTCGTCTGGATCGACCGGCACCTGCCGCGCCACCAGCTCTCCGCGGTCCTGACGAACGCGACCACGTTCGTCTGCCCCTCGATCTACGAGCCCCTCGGCATCGTCAACCTCGAGGCGATGGCCTGCGGTGCGGCGGTCGTCGGGACGGCGACCGGCGGCATCCCGGAGGTCGTCGACGACGGCGTGACCGGGCGACTCGTCCCGATCGAGCAGGTCACCGACGGCACCGGCACCCCCGTGGACCCGGAGCGCTACGTCGCCGACCTGGCCGCCGCCCTCGCCGAGGTCGTCGCCGACCCGGAGACGGCGAAGCGGATGGGCGCCGCGGGCCGCGAGCGCGCGCAGAGTCACTTCAGCTGGACGCAGATCGCGCGGGACACCCGGGCGATCTACGACTCGCTCGTCTGAGCCTCCCGGCCGCCTCCTTTAGAATGGCTCCCATGCCCAGCGTTGTCTCGTTCGTCGATGTGTCCTTCGTCCGGAACGGCAAGCGGATCCTCGACCACGTGTCGTGGGACGTGGCCGAGGACGAGCGCTGGGTGATCCTCGGCCCCAACGGGGCGGGCAAGACCTCGATCCTGCAGATCGCCGCCGCGCAGAACTACCCCTCGACCGGTGCCGCGCACCTGCTCGAGGAGACCCTCGGCCGGGTCGACGTGTTCGAGTTGCGCCCGCGCATCGGCTACGCCTCGACCGCGATGGCCCGCCGCCTCCCGGCCGGCGAGACCGTGCTCGACGTCGTGATGACCGCCGCCTACGCCGTCACCGGCCGCTGGAACGAGGGCTACGACGCGATCGACGAGCGCCGCGCCCGCCGCGTGCTGTCCGAGTGGAAGCTCGAGCACCTCGCCGAGCGCACCTTCGGGACGCTCTCGGACGGCGAGCAGAAGCGCGTCCAGATCGCCCGCGCGATCATGACCGACCCCGAGCTGCTCCTGCTCGACGAGCCGGCCGCGAGCCTCGACCTCGGCGCCCGCGAGGAGCTCGTCCAGCTGCTGGGCGGCTTCGCGAAGGACCCGGCGTCGCCCGCGATCGTGATGGTGACCCACCACGTCGAGGAGATCCCCGACGGCTTCACCCACGCCCTGCTCCTCCGGGACGGAGCGGTGGTGGCGGCGGGCCCGCTGGCCGAGTCCCTGACCGAGGCGACGCTCGCCGAGACCTTCGGGCTCGACATCGCTCTCACCCGCGAGAACGGGCGCTTCTCGGCCCGCGCCCGCGGCTGACCCCGGCTCCGAGGTCCGGGCGCGGCGCGACTTCTGCGCGCGCTGCCGGTCTGGTATTCTCGGTAGCTGGTTCGGGCCCGTTCGCGGTGCGCCCGCCCTCATCCACCCGTTCCCGTCGACGACAGGTGCGGTTCAGGACCATCGACGACAGGACACGACCATGAAGACCGACATCCACCCCGAGTACTCCGCGATCGTCTTCCGCGACCTCGCGTCCGGTGAGACCTTCCTCACCCGCTCGACCGCGAAGAGCAGCAAGACGATCGAGCTCGACGGCGTGACCTACCCCGTCATCGACGTCGAGATCTCCTCCGCCTCGCACCCGTTCTACACGGGCAAGCAGCGCATCATGGACTCGGCCGGCCGTGTCGAGAAGTTCAACAGCCGCTACAAGAACTTCGGCAAGTAGCCTTCCTCGAAGGGCCCTCGACCTCACGGTCGGGGGCCCTTCGTCGTTCGTGCGGGGCGGTCCTCAGTAGCGGTAGAAGCCCTCTCCGGTGGCCGTTCCGAGGCGGCCGCGATCGAGGTACTCCGTCTTCAGGTGGGCGGCGAACGCCTGGGAGGCCTCGTCCGGGGCCGCGGCGGCGATGTTGTAGGCGGTCCGCAGACCGACGACGTCGAAGATCTGGAAGGGTCCGAGCGGGGCGCCGGTGCCGATCCTCCAGGTCTTGTCGATGGTCTCGTGGTCGGCGTAACCGCCCATGAGCAGCCCCGACGCGGCGTTGAGGAGCGGCACCAGCAGCGAGTTCAGGACGTAGCCGGCCTTCTCCTTCTGCAGCCTGATGGGCTCGAGGCCGCTGGAGACGGCGAACTCCACGATGGCGTCGACCACGGCGGGGTCCGTGTCCGTCGTCCCCATGATCTCGGCCGTGTTCTGCGCCCAGACGTGGTTGGCGTAGTGCAGCGCGAGGAACCGGTCGGGTCGGCCGGTCGAGGCCTTCAGGTCGCTGGGGAGCAGCGTGGACGAGTTGGTCGCGAAGACCGTGCGCTCGGGAGCGAGCGCACCCAGGCGGCCGTACAGCTCCTGCTTCAGGCCCAGGTCCTCGGGGACGGCCTCGATCACGAGGTCGGCGTCGGCGACAGCCTCCGCGAGGTCGGAGGTGAGGCGGAGGGAGTCGAGCGCCTCCTGCGGTCCGCCGGCGACGCCGCCGGGCACCGACTCGTAGACGCCCGCGAGACCGCGGAGCCGCTCGCGCGCCGACTCGAGGACGTCGTCGGAGAGGTCGTAGACGGTGACGGCGAAGCCGTGGAAGGACGACTGGAAGGCGATCTGGGAGCCGAGCACTCCGCTGCCGAGGACGGTGACCGTGCGGATCGTGGGCATGACTTCTCCTTGCGAGAGGGGGGGAGGGGGAACACGTGCTCACCCGATCCCACAGCGCCGCGGTCCGCGGAGCGAGGGCTTGCGCCGACGGGCGGGCCGTGGCCGTCGGGGAGCCGGCGCGGTAGCGTCCCGGCATGGTGTCCTTCGCCGACAAGCCGATCCTGCCGTTCACGACTCCTGAAGAGTGGGACGCCTACCTCCGCGGCGAGCCCGACCCGGACGGAGTCCGGCTGAAGCTGCGGAAGAAGGCCGCCGTCGATCCGGGGATCACCTACGCCGAGGCGCTCGACATCGCGCTCTGCCACGGCTGGATCGACGGTCAGGCGGGAGCCTTCGACGAGCAGTTCAAGCTCCAGGCCTTCACCCCGCGGCGTCGCGCGAGCCCGTGGTCCAAGGTCAATCGCGATCACGTCGCACGGCTGCTGGCGGAGGGCCGGATGCTGCCGGGCGGGCTGGCCGAGGTCGAGCGGGCACGCGCCGACGGGCGCTGGGACGCGGCCTACCGGCAGCGCGATGCGGAGGTGCCGGACGACTTCCAGCGGGCGCTCGACGCGGATCCGCAGGCCCTGGCCTTCTTCGCGACCGTCGGCGGGCAGAAGCGCTTCGCGTTCCTCTTCCGCCTCTCGCAGCTGAAGCGGGCGGCGACGCGGGAGCGGCGGATCGCGGAGTACGTGGCGCTCCTGCGCGAGGGGCGCACGCTGACCTGAGGGGTCAGTGGCGGACCGGCCAGCCCCCGTCGGCGACGAAGGACTCGTCGCGGACGCGGCGCATGTACTCCTGGAAGGACTCGGCCTGGGTGCGGCACCAGTCGACCTGGAGCGCGTGCAGGGCCTCCGCGCCGACTCCGAGCTCGTCCGCGAAGGCGCGGCCCAGCGCCTGGGCGACGCGGCCCGCCGCGATCGCGTCCGCGCCCGCGTCGTGCGCCTCGGTGAGGGCGACGCCGTAGTGCTCGGCGGCGAGGGTCAGGGTGCGCTTGCCCTTGCGGTAGCGGTCCACCGCCTTGTCGATCACGAGCGGATCGACGACGGGGCTCGGGTCGAGCAGCACGGGCACGCCCCAGCGGCGCGCCTCGTGGGCGAGGAGCGAGAGGTCGTAGGGGGCGTTGTAGACGACGACCGGGATGCCGCGGGCGAGGAGCGAGCGCAGCGCCTCGGAGATCTCGGCCACAACCTCGCCGGCGGGGCGGCCGTGCGCGCGGGCGTGCTCGGTGCTGATCCCGTGGACGGCGGAGGCGCCGGCCGGGATCTCGACCCCGGGATCGGCGAGCCAGGTCGTGCCCTCGATCGGCTCGCCCGCCGCGTCGATCACGCCGACGTGCGCGGTGACGATGCGGCTCGTGCGGACGTCGATGCCGGTGGTCTCGAGGTCGAACACGGCCAGCAGGTCGAACCACCGCGCCCCTTCGGAGGGGACGAGCTCCTGCTCGGCGTCGTCGAACAGCATCGGCTCGGTCTGCGTCTCGGTCGTTCCGGTGGTGCTCACGCCGACAGCCTAAAGGGGGCCTCCGACATCGGCCGGAGGCCCCTCGGCGTGCTGCCGGGTCAGCGGGCCTCGTGCGCCTTGGCGACGTGGAGCCAGAAGAAGCCTTGCGTGCCGAGCGTCATCGTCAGCGTGCCGTCGTCCGAGAATCCGGGGAAGCGGCCGCCGCCGAACAGGTCGCTGAGCGTCGATCCGGGGTTCTCCGGGTCCGTGATCGTGACCGAGACCGGGTTGTGGTTGAAGCTGAAGACGCAGAGCACCTCCTCGGGCTGGTCGCCCATCTCGGAGCCCGAGCCGGCGTAGTCCCGCACGAAGGCGAGCACCGACTCGTGGTCCGTCTCGAGGACGCGCATCGACCCGAGGCCGAACGCCGGGTGGCCGCGGCGCACGTGCAGGACGTTCCGCATCCAGTGCAGCAGGGAGCGGGACTGCGCCAGCTGCGCCTCCACGTTGACCTGGTTGTAGTGGTAGACGAGCGACTGGACGATCGGCTGCACGAGCTTGCCGGGGTCGGCGGCCGAGAAGCCGGCGTTGCGGTCGGGCGTCCACTGCATCGGCGTGCGCGACGCGTCGCGGTCGTTGAGCCAGATGTTGTCGCCCATGCCGATCTCGTCGCCGTAGTACAGGAACGGGCTGCCGGCGAGGGAGAAGAGCAGGGCGTTGATCAGCTCGAGCTCGGCGCGCGAGTTGTCCAGCAGCGGCGCGAGCCTGCGGCGGATGCCGATGTTGGAGCGCATCCGCGGGTCGTAGGCGTACCAGCCGTACATGGCCTGGCGGTACTCCTCGGACACCATCTCGAGCGTGAGCTCGTCGTGGTTGCGGAGGAACACGCCCCAGGCGGCGCCGCTGGGGATGTCGAACGTCTCGGAGAGCACCTTCTTCAGCTCGTTCGCCGTCTGCGCGCGGAGGGAGTAGAAGATGCGCGGCATGACCGGGAAGTCGAACGCCATGTGGCACTCGGGCTCCTCCTCCGTGCCGAAGAACGCGGCGACCTCTCGCGGCCACTGGTTCGCCTCGGCGATCAGGATGCGGCCGGGGTAGTCGCGGTCGACCATGGTGCGGAGGTTCTTGATGAACTCGTGGGTGGGCGGCTCGCCCTCTCCGTTGCCCTCGTCGGACTCGTAGAGGTAGGGGATCGCGTCGAGCCGGATGCCGTCGACGCCGAGGTCGAGCCAGAACTTGACCACGTCGTGGATCGCCTCGTGCACGGCGGGGTTCTCGAAGTTGAGGTCCGGCTGGTGCGAGAAGAAGCGGTGGAAGTAGAACTGGCGGCGCTCGGCGTCGAAGGCCCAGTTCGAGTCCTCGGTGTCGACGAAGATGATGCGGATGTCCGGCCACTTGTCGTCGGTGTCGTTCCAGACGTAGAAGTCGCCGTAGGGGCCCTCGGGGTCGGACCGGGACTGCTGGAACCACTCGTGCTGGTCGCTGGTGTGGTTGAGCGGGAAGTCCATCACGATGCGCATGTTGCGCTCGTGGGCCTTCCGCACGAGGTCGCGGAAGTCCTCCATCGTGCCGAACTCGGGGAGGATCGCCTTGAAGTCGGAGACGTCGTAGCCGCCGTCGCGCAGAGGCGACATGTAGAACGGCGGGAGCCAGAGGGCGTCGATCCCGAGCCACTGCAGGTAGTCGAGCTTGGAGGCGAGCCCGTTGATGTCGCCGGCGCCGTCGCCGTTGGAGTCGTAGTACGACCGGATCATCACCTCGTAGAACACCGCCCGGCGGTACCACTGGGGGTCGAGGGCGAGTCCGGGGAGTTGGATCGGCGACGTGAAGCTCACGGTGCTCCTTCTGCTGCTGCCTGAGCGGATGACCGTCTCGCGAGACGGGTGGGCGGTGCGCCGTGTTGCGAGCGCGTGATCATGCTCCCGGCTCGGATCGAGGCCACGCAAGGCGTTGCGGCCAGATCTTCGACGGGCTTTCCCTACGATAAGGAACGCGATGACCACTCCCTCCCCTTACGCCTCCGATCTCGGCCGTGTCCCCGTCCGCGAGGCCGCGGTGGACGTCGCCGGATCCCGCACCGCCTACTGGACCTACGGCGCTCCGGACGCCTCGACCGTCCTCGTGCTGGTGCACGGGTTCCGCGGCGAGCACCACGGCCTCGAGCCCGTCGTCGCCCGTCTGCTCGCCGGGGGAGCGGACGTGCGGGTCGTCGCTCCCGACCTGCCCGGCTTCGGCGCCTCGACCCCGATGACGCGCCTGCCGCACGACGTGGACGGCTACGCCTCCTGGCTCGGCTCCTTCCTCGACACGCTGGGGCTCCGCGGCGAGGCGGCCGTCCTCGGCCACTCCTTCGGCTCGATCGTCGCGGCCGCGGCCGTCGCCGACGGGCTGCCCGCTCCGCTCCTGGTGCTGGTCAACCCGATCGGCGCGCCCGCCCTGCAGGGTCCGCGCGGCGTCCTGACCAGGCTCGCCGTCCTCTACTACCGGCTCGGCGCGCTCCTGCCGGGGCCCCTCGGACGCCGCCTGCTCAGCGACCCGCTGATCGTGCGGGTGATGAGCCTGGCGATGGTGAAGACGAAGGAGCCGGCGCTGCGACGCTTCGTGCACGACCAGCACGACCGCTACTTCAGCGCCTTCGCCTCCCGCGACACGGTCCTCGAGGCGTTCCGCGCCTCCGTCTCGCACGACGTCGGCGAGTACGCCTCCCGGATCCGGGTGCCGACGCAGCTGATCGCCGCGGCGCAGGACGACATCACTCCGCTCCCGGCGCAGTACCGCCTGCTCGAGAGGCTGCCGCACGCCCGCCTGCACGTCATCGACGGAGTCGGCCACCTGATCCACTACGAGACGCCGGACGAGGCCGCCGCCGTGCTGCGGACGGCCCTCGAGGAGGGGATCGACCGATGAGGATCGTCGTCGACTGCCGGTACACCCGGCTCGAGCGGCACGACGGGATCAGCCGCTACACCGCGGAGCTCGTTCGCGAGCTCGCGAAGCTGCACGACGTGACCATGCTGATCAGCGACCGCCGCCAGCTCGCGATGCTCCCGTCGCTCCCGTGGGAGCGCGTGACCGGGCCGACCAGCCCGTTCGAGCCGTTCGTCGCGCTGCTGGTGAACCGGCTGCGGCCCGACGTGGTCTTCTCGCCGATGCAGACCATGGGCTCGCTCGGCCGCCGCTACCGGCTCGTCCTGACCGTGCACGACCTCATCTACTACCGCCACCGCACTCCGCCGCGCGACCTGGCCGCTCCCGTGCGCGCGCTCTGGCGGCTCTACCACCTCGCCTGGTGGCCGCAGCGGAGGCTCCTCCAGCGCGCCGACGCGGTCGTCACCGTCTCGGAGACCACCCGCGACCTGATCCGCTCCCACCGCCTCACCACCCGGCCGGTGGTCGTCGTCCCGAACGCGGCGACCGAGCCCGACGAGGCGAGCGCCGCTCTGGCGGGATCGCTGCCCGACCGGTCGGCCGCGCGCTCGCTCGTCTACATGGGCTCGTTCATGCCCTACAAGAACGTCGAGACGCTCGCTCGCGCGATGCGGCTGCTGCCCGACTACGAGCTGCACCTGATGAGCCGGGCGAGCGACGGGACCGTCGAGACGCTCCGGGCCCTGGCGCCGACCGCGAAGCTGGTGTTCCACCAGGGGGCGCCGGACGCGGAGTACCGTGCGGTGCTCGCGCGGGCGACCGCTCTCGTGACGGCGAGCAGGGACGAGGGCTTCGGGATCCCGCTGGTCGAGGCGATGGCGCTCGGGACGCCGGTCGTGGTGAGCGACATCCCGATCTTCCGCGAGATCGCCCAGGACGCCGCCGTGTACGTCGACCCGTCGAGCGCGAAGGGCATCGCGGACGGCGTGCGATCGCTCGAGGACGGCGCCGTGTGGCGGACGCACTCGGCCCGGGCGAGGGAGCGGGCCGCGGCCTTCTCCTGGCGCGACTCCGCCCGGGTGCTCTTCGGGCTCCTGCACGACCTCGGCCGGCGCTGACGCGGGGCCGGCGATCGGACCGCTGCCGGGAGGCGGGCCGTCAGGCTCCCGGGGCCGGGCTGAGCACGTCGTCGAGGTCGACGTCCGCCACGACCACGTCGCCGGAGTCGTCGACGCCGACGATGCGCAGTGCCCCGTCGACGATCGCGAAGTCGTGCCGGGAGCCGTTGCCGACCGAGACGCCGTGCACGGGGAGGTCCTCGCTGCTGAGCGCGCGGATCAGGCTGCCGATGACCGCACCGTGCGTGGCGACGACGACGGACGCGTCGGGGAAGCGCTCGGCCACCTCGAGCAGCGCGGCGGTCGCCCGCTCGACGACCTCGGCGCGGGTCTCGCAGCCGGGGATCGGCGCGCGCTCGATGCCTCCGGGGAAGCGCTCGGCGAGCTCGGGACCGGTCATCCCCTCCGCCTCGCCGTAGGCGCGCTCGGCCAGGCCCGGCACCGCCAGCGGCTCGTCGAGTCCGAGACCGCGCGCAATGATCGCTCCGGTGTCGAAGGCGCGCTGCAGCGGACTGGCGACCACCGCGTCGAAGCGCCGGTCGGCGAGCAGCCGCGCCGCCGCCCGCGCCTGGGCGCGCCCGGTCGCGTTGAGCGGGATGTCGCTCCTGCCCTGGATGCGCCGGGCGGCGTTCCAGTCGGTCTGGCCGTGGCGGACGAGGGTGAGCTGGGTCACAGGGGCCTCTCGGGAGGTCGGGTGCGGAGCGGGCGGGAGCTCAGAGGGCGGCGGTGCGGCGCGCGGGCAGGCGCTCGGCGAGCTCGCGGAGCACCTCGCTGGTGCCGCCGTCGATCTTGATGCTCGCGCGCGAGTCACCCTTGGTGGTGCCGCGGTTGACGATCACGATCGGCATCCGGGCGCGACGGGCGATCTCGAGGAAGCGGATGCCGGAGTTGACCACGAGCGACGAGCCGGCCACGAGCAGGGCGTCGGCGCCCGCGACGATGGCGCGCGCCTCCTCGAACCGCTGGGTCGGGATGAACTCGCCGAAGAAGACGATGTCCGGCTTCAGGATCCCGCCGCAGACCGTGCACTCGGGGACGGTCATCGCCGAGACATCGTGGACCTCGGCGTCGCCGTCGGGGTTGAGGGAGGAGACGTCGGGGTCGTCGAGCCAGGGGTTGAGCGCCTCGATCCGCTCGGCCACCGCGTCGCGGGCGAAGTACTGGCCGCAGGTCATGCAGCGCACACGGTCTGCCGAGCCGTGCAGATCCACCACGCGGCGCGAGCCGGCTCGGACGTGCAGGCCGTCGACGTTCTGCGTGACGACGCCCGTGAGCAGGCCGCGCCCCTCGAGCCGGGCCAGGGCCCGGTGGCCGTCGTTGGGGAGCGTGCTGGTGAAGCGGCGCCAGCCGAGCTGGCTGCCGGCCCAGTACCGGCGGCGGTAGTCGGGATCGGCGACGAACTGGGAGTAGGTCATCGGGCTGCGCACCGGTGCCCCGGCTCCGCGGTAGTCGGGGATGCCCGAGTCGGTGCTCATGCCCGCGCCGGTGACGGCGGCGATACGGCGCCCGCTGAGGAGTTCGACGGCCTGCTCGACCGCGAGCGCCTCGGGGCCCTCGGCGACCGGTGTCGGACTCGACTCCATCCGCGCCTCCTTCGAGGGCCGTTCGAGCGGCCCCTGGACGAGTTTAGTCCGCGCCGTGCCCTAGATTGCCGGGATGCCGATCGTGCACATCACCGACCTCGACCACCCGCTCCTCGCCGACTACCACCGCCTCACCGACGTGGCGCTGCGGCGGGTGCTGGAGCCGGAGGGCGGTCTGTACATCGCCGAGTCCGCCAAGGTGATCGAGCGGGCGCTCGACGCCGGGCACCGTCCCCGCTCGGTCCTGGTGCAGGAGAAGCGGCTGCCGGACGCGGCCGGGGTGCTCGAGCGTCATCCCGAGGTGCCGGTCTTCGTGGCGCCGGATCCGCTGATCGAGGAGCTGACCGGGTTCCACCTCCACCGCGGAGCGCTCGCCTCGATGCACCGTCCGCCGCTGCGGCCGATGGCCGAGCTGCTGGAGGGCGCGCGCCTCGTCGTGATCCTGGAGGACCTGGTCGACCACACCAACGTCGGCGCCGTCTTCCGCGCCGCGGCCGGCATGGGCGCGGACGCGGTGCTCGTGACGCCGCGGTGCGCGGACCCCCTGTACCGGCGCAGCGTCCGGGTGAGCATGGGCACGGTCCTGCAGGTGCCGTGGACGCGCACCCCCGAGTGGGCACCGGCCCGCCGCGCTCTGGAGGAGGCCGGGTTCTCGGTCGCCGCCCTGGCGCTCGCTCCGGACGCGGTGCCGCTCGACGAGTACGCGGCGGCTCGCCCCGAGCGCGTCGCGATCGTCCTGGGCGCCGAGGGGGACGGGCTCAGCCGCGCGGCGCTGGACGCCTCGGACACCGTCGTCACCATCCCGATGCTGCACGGCGTCGACTCGCTCAACGTGGCCTCGGCGAGCGCCGTCGCACTGTGGGCGCTGACCCGCGGGCGCTGACCGCCCGGCTCCGGCGCTCGGCGGCCCCGCGGTGACCTGCTGCTGACGCTCCCGCCGCGGGATCGGGGTCGGTGCCGCGCGTCACCCGCCGCGTCCGACGACGGGGCGGCGTCCGGGACGGGTGAGAGGCCCGCCCGTACGATGACGGGGTGACCTCCCCGACCCGACCCGACGACGCCCTCGACCTGTTCGGGGAGCCCGCCGCGCCGGAGCCGCGACCGCGTCGACGGCGCGGGGCGGTCGTCGCCGGTCTCGTCGCCGCGACCGTGCTGGTCGGTGGAGGCGGTGCCTACGCGACCAACGCGGCGACCGCGGAGCTGCCGACGGCGAGCGCCGTCGCGGTGGACCCCGTCTCGAGCACCGTCGACGCGCCCGCTCCGGCCTGGCCGGCCTACGGCTCCGGCGCCGTGGCGGCCGTGGGCATCGACGGGACGGAGGAGGACGGGCTGCTCGCCCGCTACGGCTCCACCGGAACCGTGCCGACGGGGAGCATCGCCAAGGTCGTCACCGCTCTCGTCGTCCTCGCGGCGAAGCCGATCGCAGAGGGGACGGACGGGGAGACCATCACCTTCACGAGCGCGGACGTGCAGTACTACAACGACACTCTGGCCGAGAACGGCTCGAACGCTCCGGTCACCGCGGGTCTGCAGCTGACCGAGCGGGAGGCGCTGACCGCCATGATGCTCCCGTCCGCGAACAACTACGCGAAGTCCCTCGCGATCTGGGCGTACGGCTCGGAGGACGCCTTCCTCGCCGCGGCGCGCGGCTGGCTCGACGGGCAGGGGCTCGAGCGGACCTCCCTCGCCGACACCAGCGGGCTCTCGCCCGCGACGGTCAGCACGACGGCCGAGATGGTGCGCCTGGGCGAGCTGCTGATCGCGGACCCGGTGCTCGCTCCGATCGTCGCGACGCCGACCGCGGTCATCCCGGGGGTGGGCGAGGTCGACAACACCAACTCGCTCCTCGGCCGCTCGGGAGTGGACGGGATCAAGACGGGGACGACCGATGAGGCGGGCTCGTGCCTGCTGTTCTCGCTCGACGCGACCGTCGAGGGCCGGCCGATCACCCTGGTCGGCGTGGTGGTGGGCGCGCGCACGCACCCGCAGCTCGCCGCGGACGTGCTGACCCTCGTCCCGACCGTCGAGGCGGGCTTCCGGACCGTCCCGCTGACCGTCGAGGGGCAGGACTACGGCACTCTCACGAGCGCGTGGGGGGAGACGGCGATGGCCGAGACCGTGGAGGCGCGGTCCGTGCTCGTCTGGGGCGCGGTCTCGACGTCGACCACGGTCGCCCTCGATCCGCTCGAGACCGTCGCCGACGGCGAGCGCGTGGGGACCGCGACCGTCGACGTCAACGGCACCCCGTACGAGCTTCCCCTCGTCGCCGACGGATCGATAGAGGACCCGGGCTTCGCCTGGCGCCTCGGCCACCCGGCCGAGCTGTTCGGCTGAGCGCGGGGCGAGCCGCCGCCTCCCGGGAGCGGATCAGGCCAGGGGATCCGCGGCCCGGTCGCCGACGATCCGCACGCCGGCGGTCGCGATGTCCTCGGCGACCTCCTCCGGCGTCGCGTTGCCCGGCACGACCGAGCCCGGCTCCGAGGCCGCGGGATCGATGCTCCAGCGCTCGGCGGAGGGCCGCTTGGCGGTGATGAAGTCGCCGGAGGACTGGTGGCGGACTCGGCGCAGCACCCAGGGCACGAGGTACTCCCGCGCCCACTGGATGTCCTCCGTGCGGGCGGCACGCCACGTGCGGGCGTGCAGCGGCTCCGGGGCGAGGGGGCGCAGGTCGTTCTCGACGTTCAGCGACTCGAGGACCATGCGCGCGACCTCGTGGTGGCCGTGCGGGTTGAGGTGCAGGCGATCCGGCGCCCACATCCGCACGTCCTGGATCTCCTGGAGGGACCACTGGTCGGCGACGATGCAGTCGTACCGCTTGGCCAGCGCCCGCAGGTTCTCGTTGTAGATCGCGACCTTCCCGCGGATCCGCCCGAACACGGGGGAGAAGCCCACGTCCACTCCGGTGAAGAGGACGACGGTCGCCCCGTCGGAGCGGAGCCGGGCGAGGCCCGACTCGAAGCGGGACGCGATGTCGTCGGGGTCGGTCCCCGGGCGGATGACGTCGTTCCCGCCCGCGGAGATGGTGATGAGGTCGGGGCGCAGCTCCAGGGCGGGCTCGACCTGCTCGTCGACGATCTGCTGCAGGAGGCGGCCGCGCACCGCCAGGTTGGCGTAGGCGAAGTCCTCGTTCTGGCTGCCCAGGACCTCCGCCACGCGGTCCGCCCAGCCGCGGTGCCCGCCGGGGCTGCCGGGCTCCGGATCGCCGATCCCCTCGGTGAAGGAGTCGCCCAGGGCGACGTAGCGGGACCACGGATGACGCTGCTCGACCATCCCTCCATCATGCTCCGCACCCGGCCGCCGGTGGCACGGCGCGACACGCCGTGCGCCTCCCGGCGGGCCGCGGAGACCGAGCCGCTGTCGGAGGCGTCGGCTAGATTCGGTCCACGTGAACAGTCCCTCGAGCTTCGGTCATCAGGTCGGCACCTCCGCCGCTGAGCACCTGTCCCCGTCGTTCCCGGGCAGGGCACCGTGGGGTACCGCGAACAAGCTCCGCGCCTGGCAGGCGGAGGCGCTCGAGGCCTACTTCGAGCACGAGCCGCGCGACTTCCTGGCCGCCGCGACCCCGGGCGCGGGCAAGACCACCTTCGCGCTGCGGCTGGCCGCCGAGCTGCTGCACAACCGCACGGTCGACCGGATCACCGTGGTCGCGCCGACGGAGCACCTCAAGCGCCAGTGGGCCGAGGCCGCGCACCGCGTCGGCATCCGCCTGGACCCGACCTTCACCAACCGCATGGGCCGCCACGCCCGCCACTACCACGGCGTCGCCGTCACCTACGCGCAGGTCGCCGTCCGCGCCGAGCTCCACCGCGAGCTCACCCTGTCCGGCCGCACCCTCGTCATCCTCGACGAGGTGCACCACGCCGGCGACGCGCTCAGCTGGGGCGACGCGGTGCGCGAGGCCTTCGAGCCCGCCGTCCGCCGGCTCTCGCTGACCGGGACGCCGTTCCGCTCGGACACGGCAGCGATCCCGTTCGTCAGCTACCTGCCGGACGAGGAGGGCATCCGCACCTCGCTCACCGACTACGCCTACGGCTATGGCCGCGCGCTCGCGGACGGCGTCGTCCGGCCGGTGCTGTTCATGGTCTACGCCGGGCAGATGCGCTGGAAGTCGAAGGCCGGCGACGAGATGGAGGCGCGGCTCGGCGAGGGCAACACCAAGGACATCACCTCGCAGGCCTGGCGGACCGCGCTGGACCCGAAGGGCGACTGGATCCCCTCGGTCCTCCGCGCCGCGAACACCCGCCTCACCGAGGTGCGGCGCGCCGTGCCCGACGCCGGCGGCCTGGTCATCGCGACCGACCACTACACCGCGCGCGCCTACGCCGCGATGCTCCGCGAGATCAGCGGCGAGACCGTCACCGTCGTGCTCTCCGACGAGAAGGAGGCGAGCGACCGGATCGAGGAGTTCGCGAAGGACACCAGTCGCTGGATGGTCGCGGTCCGCATGGTCTCCGAGGGCGTCGACGTGCCGAGGCTCGCCGTCGGCGTCTACGCGACATCGGCGTCGACTCCGCTGTTCTTCGCCCAGGCGATCGGCCGCTTCGTGCGCGCGCGGCGCCGCGGCGAGACCGCCTCGGTGTTCCTCCCGAACGTGCCCGGCCTGCTCGCGCTGGCGGGCTCGATGGAGCTGCAGCGCGATCACGCCCTCGACCGCAGGACCTCCGACGACGAGGAGTACCCCGAGGCCGACCTGATGGCCGACGCCGAGCGCAGCGAGAAGGCGTCCTCGGATCTCCTGGAGGAGGGCCGCTTCGAGTCGATCGGCTCGGCCGCCACCTTCGACCGCGTCGTCTACGAGGGCGCCGAGTTCGGGATGGAGGTCGAGGTCGAGAGCGAGGAGGAGCTCGACTTCATCGGCCTGCCGGGGCTCCTCGAGCCCGACCAGGTGCGGGAGCTCCTCCAGCACCGGCAGCAGCGGCAGGCCAAGCGCGCTGGCAGCCGCGCGGGGGCGGCGGCCCCGGCCGAGCCGGTGAGCGAGATCCCGGCACCGCTCTACCGCACGCTCAAGGAGCAGCGCAGCCTGCTCAACTCCCTGGTCGGCCTGTGGGCACGGGGGACGGGCGAGTCGCACGGCCAGGTGCACACCGAGCTGCGCCGGCTCTGCGGCGGACCCGCGGTGGCGCAGGCGAGCGTGACCCAGCTGCAGGCGCGGATCGATCTCCTGCGGCGCAGGCTCGGCTCGCACTGATCGCGGTGAGGCGCCCCGGTACGTGGCGCCGCGCTCTCGACGACGGAGCCGATCGCTGCTCCTGCCCAGCCCGACCGGCCCCTCCGCGTGCGCCGGACAGTCCCTCCGGCGCGTTCTAGCCGATGCACCCGGCGCGGCGCCAGCCCTCCCCGGCGGACCGGGCGCGACCGTACTGTTCGAGCGTGACCCACCGGAACGACCTGCCCGCTCACGCGCCCGCAGGACGAACCGGACGGCGGTTCCGGCCGCCGGTCGTGACCACCGGAGGAGGACCGCGCGATGAGCGCTGACCGTCAGGGGAATGCTCGAGACACGCTCGCTAAGCTGAGCAGTCGGTCCGTCGCGGAAGTGACGGACCATCACCCCCGACGTCGGGCATCCGCAGACCGCACATCGGCGTCTCCCGGACTGCCCGAGAACAATCCCCTGAGGAGTCTCGTGGAGACCTGGCCCGGAACCGCCTACCCGTTGGGCGCGACGTTCGACGGAAGCGGCACGAACTTCGCCCTGTTCAGTGAGATCGCCGAGCGCGTCGAGCTGTGCCTCTTCGAGGAGGACGGCACCGAGACGCGCGTCGAGATCCAGGAGTCGGACGCCTACGTCTGGCACTGCTACCTTCCGCAGGTCCAGCCGGGCCAGCGCTACGGCTTCCGCATCCACGGACCGTACGACCCCGATGCCGGCCACCGCTGCAACCCGAACAAGCTGCTGCTGGACCCCTACGCGAAGGCGATCTCGGGGGAGATCGACTGGGACCAGTCCCTCTTCTCGTACACCTTCGGCGACCCGGACTCGACGAACGACGAGGACTCGGCGCCGCACATGATGATGGGCGTCGTCATCAACCCCTTCTTCGACTGGGCCGGTGACCGCCGCCCGCGCACCTCCTACGACAGCACCGTGATCTACGAGGCGCACGTGAAGGGGCTCACCAAGACGCATCCCGACGTGCCGGAGGAGCTCCGCGGCACCTACGCCGGAGTCGCCCACCCCGCGGTGATCGACCACCTCAAGCACCTGGGCGTCTCGGCGATCGAGCTCATGCCCGTGCACCAGTTCGTGAACGATTCGACGCTGATGGACAAGGGCCTCTCGAACTACTGGGGCTACAACACGATCGGCTTCTTCGCTCCGCAGAACACCTACTCCTCCACGGGCGACCAGGGCCAGCAGGTCCAGGAGTTCAAGAGCATGGTGAAGGCGCTCCACGCGGCCGGCATCGAGGTCATCCTCGACGTGGTCTACAACCACACGGCGGAGGGCAACCACCTCGGCCCCACGCTGTCGTTCCGCGGCATCGACAACGAGGCGTACTACCGCCTCGTCGACGACGACAAGCGCTACTACATGGACTACACCGGCACCGGGAACACCCTGAACGTGCGCCACCCGCACTCGCTCCAGCTGATCATGGACTCGCTGCGCTACTGGGTGACGGAGATGCGCGTCGACGGCTTCCGCTTCGACCTCGCCTCGGCGCTGGCACGCGAGTTCTACGACGTCGACCGGCTCTCCACCTTCTTCGAGCTCGTCCAGCAGGACCCGGTGGTCTCGCAGGTGAAGCTGATCGCCGAGCCGTGGGACGTCGGGCCGGGCGGCTACCAGGTGGGCAACTTCCCGCCCCAGTGGACGGAGTGGAACGGCAAGTACCGCGACACGGTCCGCGACTTCTGGCGCGGCGAGCCGTCGACGCTGGGGGAGTTCGCCTCGCGCCTCACCGGCTCGGCCGACCTCTACGCGCACTCGGGCCGCTACCCGGTCGCCTCGATCAATTTCGTCACGGCGCACGACGGCTTCACCCTCCGGGACCTGGTCTCGTACAACGAGAAGCACAACGACGCCAACGGCGAGGACGGCAACGACGGGGAGTCGCACAACCGCTCCTGGAACCACGGAGTGGAGGGGCCCACGGACGACTCGCGGGTGCTCGCGCTCCGGGCGCGCCAGCAGCGGAACTTCCTCGCGACGATGCTGATCTCCCAGGGCGTCCCGATGATCCTCCACGGCGACGAGCTGGGCCGGACCCAGAACGGCAACAACAACACCTACGCCCAGGACAGCGAGCTGACCTGGATCGACTGGGCCCACGCCGACCGGCCGCTGCTCGAGTTCACCGCGGCGCTCATCCGCCTGCGCGCCGAGCACCCCACCTTCCGACGCATGCGCTTCTTCGACGGCCGCCCCGTGCTGCGCGGCGACGGCGAGCCCCTGCCCGACATCGTCTGGTTCACCGCCGCCGGCACCGAGATGTCCCCGTCCGACTGGGACTCCGGTCTCGGCCGATCGGTGGGCATCTACCTCAACGGCAACGGGATCCGCGAGCGCGACCAGCGCGGGCGCCCCGTCACCGACGTCAGCTTCCTCCTGTACTTCAACGCCGACGACGTCGACGTCGAGTTCGCGATCCCGAGCGACGAGTACGCGCTCGAGTGGAGCGTCCTCGTCGACACCGCCGGCGCCGAGGCGGACTCGATCCCGCGTCCGGCGGGGGCGATGCTCACCGTCCAGGCGAAGTCGCTCGTCATCCTCCAGGAGCACAGCACCCCCGAGCCCGAGGTCGACCACTCGGTCGCCGCCTCGCTCGCGTCCCTGGCCGCCACCTCGGCCATCCCGATCGTCTCCTCGACGGGACCCACCAGCCCCCACGCCGAGTCGACCGACTCCGCGACCGCACCCTCGACAGGAGCCTGACGTGCGTCTGCCCGCCTCCACCTACCGCCTCCAGATCCGGTCGGCGTTCGACCTCGACGACGCCGCCCGCGTCGCCGACTACGTGCGCGCGCTCGGAGCGGACTGGCTGTACTTCTCGCCGCTGCTGAAGGCCGAGCCCGGCTCGGACCACGGCTACGACGTGGTGGACCACACCGAGGTCGATCCCGATCGCGGTGGCGCGGCCGGCCTGGCGAACGCCTCGGCCGCGGCGCGGGCGGAGGGCCTCGGCGTCCTCATCGACATCGTCCCCAACCACATGGGCGTCGCGACCCCGAGCGAGAACTCGTGGTGGTGGGACCTGCTGAGGAACGGGAAGTCCTCCCGCTACGCCACCGCCTTCGACATCGACTGGGAGGCGGGGGGCGGGAAGCTGCGCGTGCCGATCCTCGGCGACGGTGCGAGCGAGGGAGACAGCGACAGCGAGCTCGACGCGCTCGAGGTCGTCGGCGACGAGCTGCACTACTACGAGAACCGCCTGCCTATCGCGCCCGGCACCGCCGAGCCCGGCGACTCCGGCCGCACGGTGCACGAGCGCCAGAGCTACGAGCTCGTGAACTGGCGCCGCGCCGACGCCGAGCTGAACTACCGCCGCTTCTTCGCGGTGAACACCCTCGCCGCCATCACGGTCGAGCGGCCCGAGGTGTTCGACGCCTCGCACGCCGAGATCGTCCGCTGGTTCACCGAGGGGCTCGCTGACGGCCTGCGCGTCGACCACCCGGACGGCCTGGCCGACCCGGGCGGATACCTCGACGACCTGGCCCGCGCGATCGGCGGCGCGCCGGTCTGGGTCGAGAAGATCCTCGAGGGCGACGAGGAGCTCCCGCCGCATTGGGCGACCGTCGGCACCACGGGCTACGACGCCCTGGCCGACGTCGACCGCATCCTGGTCGACCCCGACGCCCGCCCCGTGCTGGAGGGCCTCGACGCCGAGCTCACGGGGAAGGGCGCCCCGCTGCAGTGGGCCGACCTCATCCACGACACCAAGCGCGGCATCGCCGACGGCATCCTCCGCTCCGAGGTCCTGCGGCTGGCCCGCCTGATCCCCGGCATCGAGGGAGCGGACGACGCGCTGGCGGAGCTCCTGGCGACCTACCCGGTCTACCGCAGCTACCTCCCCTACGGAGCGGAGCACCTCGAGCACGCCCGCGTCGACGCCGTGCGCCGCCGTCCCGAGATCCGCGCGACCATCGACGAGGTCGCCGCGGCGCTCGGCGAGACCGGCACGCCGGTGTCCGTGCGCTTCCAGCAGACCTCCGGCATGGTGATGGCGAAGGGCGTCGAGGACACGGCGTTCTACCGCTTCAGCCGCCTCACCTCGCTGAACGAGGTCGGAGCGGACCCGGACGAGTTCGCGATCGACCTGGTCGAGTTCCACCGCCGCCAGGCCGTGCGCCAGGCCTCGTTCCCCGCCTCGCTCACCACGCTCTCGACCCACGACACGAAGCGCGGCGAGGACACCCGTGCCCGCATCACCGCACTGGCCGAGGACCCGGAGGCGTGGGCGGCGACGCTCCGCGAGCTCCACGCCCTCGTCGGCTTCGGCGACGGCCCGATCGAGCACCTGCTCTGGGAGGCCGTCGTGGGGACCTGGCCCGCGAGCCGCGAGCGCCTGCACGCCTACGCCGAGAAGGCGTCGCGCGAGGCCGACGACTCGACGCACTGGACCGCTCCTGACGAGCAGTTCGAGAAGCGGATGCACGCGGCGATCGACGCGGCGTTCGACGAGCCCGCCGTCCGCCGGCTGGTCGAGCAGACCGTCGAGCGGGTGTCGGCCGCCGGCTGGTCGAACGGCCTCGCCGCGAAGCTCGTGCAGATCACCGCCCCGGGCATCCCGGACGTCTACCAGGGCAGCGAGCTCTGGGAGACCTCCCTCGTCGACCCGGACAACCGCCGCGAGGTCGACTTCGGGCAGCGTCGAGCGCTGCTGGAGCGGATCGACGGCGGCTGGAAGCCCGCGATCGACGCCGAGGGAGCCGCGAAGCTCCTCGTCACCTCGCGCGCCCTCCGGCTCCGCCGCGACCGCCCCGAGCTGTTCACCCGCTACGCCGCCGTCCCCGCGATCGGGCCCGCCGCCGAGCACGCGATCGCCTTCGACCGCGGCGGCGCGCTGACCGTCGCGACCCGGCTCCCCGAGGGCCTCGCCGCTTCGGGCGGGTGGAACGGCACGGTCGTGGTCCTGCCCGGGCACCCGATGGAGGACGTCCTCACCGGCCGCACCTTCGCGGGAGGAGTGACTCCGGTCGCCGAGATCCTCGCCGACTACCCCGTGGCACTGCTCGCCCCGGTCTCCTGACCGGTTCCGCACCGCACCGCAGACCGATCCGACCCCTCCTGGAGACAGCAGTGATCAGCACGACTCCCTACCGCTACGCACTCCCGACGACCGGGCCCGAGCGGTTCGACGTCTGGGCCCCCGAGGCCTCGACGGTCGAGCTCCTCCTCGGCGACGACTCGTCGCTGACGATGACCCGCCACGGAGACGACGGATGGTGGCGGGCGCCCGCGTCGGCCCCGGCCACCGGCGAGGTCGACTACGGGTACCGGGTGGACGGCAGTGGTCCGCTGCCGGACCCCCGCTCGCGCCGCCAGCCGAAGGGCGTGCACGAGCTCTCGCGCACGTTCGACCCCTCGGCGCACGAGTGGGGCGACTCCGCCTGGACCGGGCGCGAGCTCGCCGGCGCCGTCATCTACGAGCTGCACCTCGGCACGTTCACACCCGAGGGCACCCTGGACGCGGCGGCGGAGCGCTTCGAGCACCTGCGCTCGATCGGCGTGGACTTCATCGAGCTGCTGCCGGTCAACGCGGTGAACGGAACGCACAACTGGGGCTACGACGGCGTCCTCTGGTACGCCGTGCACGAGCCGTACGGCGGACCCGAGGCGTACCAGCGCTTCGTGGACGCCGCCCACCGTGCCGGCCTCGGCGTGGTCCAGGACGTCGTCTACAACCACCTCGGCCCGAGCGGCAACTACCTGCCGGAGTTCGGCCCGTACCTCAAGAACGAGAAGGCCAACACCTGGGGCAGCTCGATCAACCTCGACGGCGAGGGTTCGGACACCGTCCGCGGGTACATCATCGACAACGCTCTGATGTGGCTGCGCGACTACCACGTCGACGCCCTGCGCCTGGACGCGGTGCACGCCCTCTCGGACGAGCGGGCCGTGCACGTGCTCGAGGAGATGGCGAGCGAGGTGGCCGTGCTGTCGGCCCACCTCGGGCGCCCTCTGACGCTGATCGCCGAGTCCGACCTCAACGACCCGACGCTGATCACTCCGCGGGAGGCGCACGGCTACGGGCTCGACGCGCAGTGGAGCGACGACTTCCACCACGCGGTCCACGTCGCGCTGACCGGGGAGACCACGGGCTACTACGAGGACTTCGCGCCGCTCGGCGCCCTCGCGAAGGTGCTGACCCGGGGCTTCTTCCACGACGGCACCCTCTCGACGTTCCGCGGCCGTCACCACGGCCGTCCGGTGGACACCGAGCACATGCCGACCTGGCGCCTGGTGGTCTGCAGCCAGAACCACGACCAGATCGGCAACCGGGCGGTCGGCGACCGTCTGACGGCGACCCTCGACGAGGGGCGCCTCGCGATCGCCGCGGCTCTGACGCTGCTGGGCCCTTTCACTCCCATGCTGTTCATGGGGGAGGAGTGGGCGGCGTCGACCCCGTGGCAGTTCTTCACCTCGCACCCGGAGAATGATCTGGGCGAGGCGACGGCGAAGGGCCGCATCGAGGAGTTCGCGAAGATGGGCTGGGACCCGGAGGTCGTGCCCGATCCGCAGGACCCGGAGACGTTCCTGCGCTCGCGGCTCGACTGGTCCGAGGTCGGGGAGGGGCGTCACGCCCGCACCCTCGAGGTGTACCGCGAGCTGGCGGCGATCCGCCGCCGCTACCCCGAGCTGACGGACCCGCGCTTCGGGTCGCTCCGCGTGGATTTCGACGAGGAGGCCCGCTGGCTGACTCTCGGCCGCGGTCGGGTGACCGTGGCGATCAACGTCGGCGAGTCCGCCGCCCGCATCGCCCTGCCGGAGGTGGCGGAGACGCTGCTCGGCGTCGGGGAGTACGCGGTGCAGCCCGGGGACACCGAGGTGGATCTCGGCGGTTCCTCGCTGCTGGTGACGCTGAGCGCCTGAGCTCCGTGGCGGCCGGCTGTTCAGGTGGCCGGCCGCCGCTGTCCTGAACGGTCGCCTCGGGCCCGAGCGCTCAGAGCGTGACCGCGGCGTACTCCGTCGCGGTCACGACCCGCACTCCCTCGTCGTGAACGAGCAGGAGCGCGCGGAGGGGGATGGCCCGCTTGTGGCACGCCGCCGCCAGGTGACGGGCGAGGACCCGATCGGTCTCGCCGAGGAAGGCGCGCCCGGGACGTTCGAGGGCGAAGGCGAGCGAGCCCACGTCCTGGTGCGCCACGGCCTTGGCGAGGGTGGCGACGATCCGCTCGGTCTTCTCCTCGTCGGGGTGCACGGGGAGCCCGTCCACCGGGTAGAGGATCGGCAGCTGCACGCCGTCGCGGTCGAGGAAGATCGGCCACAGGGCCCGGCGGTAGGCCGGTCCGATCAGCGAGGAGACGCGCTCGCGCAGCTCGCGGTCGTTCAGGAGCGGCGCATCGAGGTGCGGAGCGGGAGCGGCGTGGTCGAGAGTGGTCATGGTGTCGCTTTCTCGTGGGCGAGCGGGCGGTGCCGCTGAGGGGTCATCGGAAGTTGCGGGAGGTGGTGCGAGCGCCGACCGTGAGGGTCTCGAACCTGTCGGCGAGGAGGTTCGTCACCCCCTCGTCGGAGCGCTCGAGTATCCCCCTGACCAGCAGGGCGGGTGCCTCGCGGGCCACGCGGCGGTAGCGGTTCCATACTCCGACGGAGCAGATCACGTTGAGGATCCCGTGCTCGTCCTCGAGGTTGAGGAAGGTCACTCCACCGGCTGTGGAGGGACGTTGGCGGTGGATCACGACCCCGCCGACCTCGATCCGGGTCCCCGAGGGGATGCCGGGGAGATCGGCCGAGGAGCGGGCGCCGCGGCGAGCGAGTCCCTCGCGGAGGTGGCGCAGCGGATGGTCGTCGGGTGAGATGCCGGTGGCCCAGAAGTCGAAGACCACGCGCTCCTGAGGGGAGAGCATCGGCAGGAGCGGGGGCTGCACGACGACCGTGGAGCCCGCAAGGAACTCCTCGCGGTCGCCTGCGGCGGTGCCGGCCTCCCAGAGCGCCTGCCGACGCTGCAGACCGAGCGAGTCGAAGGCGCCCGCGGCGCCGAGGGCCTCCAGCTGAGCGGCGGTCGTGCCGACCCGACGCGAGAGGTCGGCCATGCTCGCGTAGGGTCCGCCGCGTTCGCGCTCGGCGACGATGTGCTCGGCGAGCGCGGTGCCGATGCCCTTCACCCCTGCCAGCCCGAGCCGGATCAGGAAGCCGCTGTCGCGCCTGTGGTCGTCCGTGTGGAAGTGCTCGGTGCGGTCGAACAGTCCCGTGGGCGGCTGATCGGCGCGGAGGCAGTCGTCGCTCCCGTAGGCGGCGCCGCCCCTCCGGCGTGCGGGGGCGTCCTCCTTCGCCTCGAGCCCGGGAGGCGCCAGGGAGCGGTTGACGTCGGGCGAGACGACCTCCACTCCGTGACGCCGGGCATCGGCGACCAGGGTGTGCGGGGCGTAGAAGCCCATGGGCTGCGCCCTCAGCAGCGCGGCGGTGAACGCGGCGGGGTAGTGCAGGCGGAGCCAGGCGCTCGCGTAGACCAGCAGGGCGAAGCTGATCGCATGGCTCTCGGCGAAGCCGAAGTTCGCGAAGGCCTGGATCCGGAGGTAGATGTCGTCCGCGACCTCGCCCGTGATGCCGTTGCGGGCCATCCCCTGGTAGAGCCGCTCGCGGAGGGTCTCGATCTTCTCGGTCCCGCGCTTGGACCCCATCGCCCGGCGCAGCAGGTCGGCGTCCTCCGCGTTGCAGTCGCCGACGGCCACGGCCACCTGCATGAGCTGCTCCTGGAAGAGCGGCACGCCGAGGGTGCGCTTGAGCGGCGTCACGAGGAGGGGGTGCTGGTAAGTCACCGGCTCCTCGCCGAGCTTGCGGCGGATGTAGGGGTGGACCGCACCGCCCTGGATGGGGCCGGGGCGGATGAGCGCGACCTCGATCACCAGATCGTAGAAGCGGCGCGGCTGCAGCCGGGGGAGGGTGCCCATCTGCGCCCGGCTCTCGACCTGGAACACCCCGATCGAATCGGCGCGGCAGAGCTGGTCGTAGACGCCCTTCTCCTCCCGGGGAAGGGTGGAGAGGTCCCACTGCTCGCCGACGTGCTCGGCGACGAGGTCGAACGTGTACTGCAGGGCGGCGAGCATCCCGAGCCCGAGGAGGTCGAACTTGACCAGGCCCATCCAGGCGCAGTCGTCCTTGTCCCACTGCAGGACGGTGCGGTCCTCCATCCGGGCGGGCTCGATCGGGCAGACCTCGCCCACGGGCCGGTCGGTCAGCACCATGCCGCCGGAGTGGATGCCCAGGTGCCGGGGCGTGCCCAGCACCCGGGTGGTCAGGGCGACCACGTCCTCGGGGATGTCGTGGTCGGTGCTCTCGGTGACGGACCCCCACCGCTCGACCTGCTTCGACCAGCCGTCCTGCTGCCCGGCGCTGTATCCGAGGGCCTTGGCCATGTCGCGCACGGCGAACTTGGGCCGGTAGGTGATGACGTTGGCGACCTGGGCCGCGTTCAGACGTCCGTACTTCCGGTAGACGTACTGGATCACCTCCTCGCGTCGCTCCGAGTCGAAGTCGACGTCGATGTCGGGCTCCTCGTCGCGGATGCTGGAGAGGAACCGCTCGAACGGCAGGTCGTAGAAGATCGAGTCGACCGCCGTGATGCCCAGGACGTAGCAGACCGCCGAGTTGGCGGCCGAGCCGCGTCCCTGGCAGAGGATGCCGTTCCGCTTGGCGTAGTGGACGATGTCGTGGACGATCAGGAAGTAGCCCGGGAAGTCCTTCTGCTCGATCACCGCGAGCTCCTTCTCGAGGCGCGCGAGGACGTCGGCGTCGGCGCGGGGGTACTTGGCCGGCACGGCCTCGCGCACGAGCTCGCGCAGCCAGCTCATCGAGGTGTGCCCCTCGGGGACCTCCTGGCTCGGCAGCCGGGGCCGGACTCGGCCGAGCTCGAAGGCGATCTCGTCGGCGACTCGCACCGTGTTCTCCACGGAGCCGGGGTAGCGGCCGAAGCGCTCGGCCATCTCGGCGCCGGAGCGCAGGTGGGCGCCGCCTGCGGCGGGGAGCCAGCCGTCCATCTCGTCGAGGCTCCGGCGTGCTCTGACCGCGGCGAGGGCCGTCTGGAGGGGGCGCTCCTCCGGCCGGGCGTAGTGCACGTTCCCGGTGGCGACCGTCTGCAGCCGGAGCTTCTCGGCGATCGCCGCCAGCTGGTCGTTGGCGCGCGAGGCGAGGGGATCCCCGTGGTCGTACAGCTCCACGAGGACGTTGGCGGGACCGAAGAGCCGGACGAGCTCGCGGACCTCCCGCTCGGCCGCGGCCACTCCTGCGGCGGCGAGCGCTTGACGGACCGCTCCCTTGCGGCAGCCCGTCAGCACGATCCAGTGGCCGTCGGCGGCGCGCGCGAGCTCCTCGAGGTCGTAGCTCGGCTTGCCCTTCTCGGCTCCGGCGAGCTGGGCGGTGGTGATCGCACGGGCGAGGCGGTGGTAGCCCTCCTCGCGGCGCGCGAGGACGAGCAGGTGGGTCCCCTCCGGATCGGCGACCCCGTTCTGAGGCGAGGTGAGCCCGATCGAGAGCTCGGCTCCGAAGGCCGTGCGGACGGCGTGCCCCTGCGCGGCCTCGGCCATCCTCACGATGCCGTAGAGGCCGTCGTGGTCGGTGAGCGCGAGAGTGTCGATGCCGAGCCGGACCGCCTCCTCGACCAGCTGCTCCGGCTTGCTCGCCCCGTCGAGGAAGCTGAAGTGGGAGTGGGCGTGCAGCTCGGCGTAGGGCACCGGATGAGCCGGCGGCCGGACGTCGTCCCCTGCCACGTAGGCGGGGCGCTTGTGGGACCAGGCCGGACTGTCGCCGCCGTCGCCCCGGACGACCGTGCCGTCGGCGCGCTTGCCGCTGGAGAGGCGGCGCTCGAACTCCGACCAGGGGATCGGCGGGTTGTTCCAGCCCATCGGGGCTCCTTCGGTGCTCGTTCGCGGTGGTGGAGGGATGCTCCGGTTCAGTCGTAGCGGGCTTCTGCTGCCCAGACCCCGTCGAGGCAGAGCAGCAGCCAGGCGACACCGGCGGCGTCGACCACCTGGAAGCGGTCGTAGCGGACGGCGGTGCGCGGATCCCACCAGCGCTCGTCGATCGGCCAGGGACCCGCCCATCCGGCGAGGGGCTCCAGGCGTGCCTGAGAGGTCCCGGGGGTGAAGTAGGCGGGCACGGAGCTGAGGGCGCCGCGCTCGTCGACGGCGACGGGTTCGCCCCTCGGTCCGCGGACCAGCACGGCCGCGGGCTCCGCGAAGACCGTCGGCGGGAGGGGCGGCGGCAGGGAGCCGGGCCAGGGCAGGGTCCTCGGCCGTGCGTCGCCCGGCTCCCGGTCGCCCCAGGGGATCAGGTGCTGGCGGTCGCGGAGGGATCGACCCCCTCCGATCGCCGCGGTCATCACGGCCTCGTGCCCGAGCATGCTCTGCACGCGGCTCAGCCCGTGGTGGACGCGCTCCTCCGGAGCGGTGCCCCAGAGACCCTGCTCGTGGTTGCCGATCGCGTCGACCGCCTCGGGCTCGACGCACAACCGCGAGATCGGAGCTCCGAGACCGGTGTCGATCTCCCCGCTGCCCTGCAGCTGCCAGCGGACCCGGTCGAGCACGTCGCCCGGGGTGAACCATCTCGGGTGCAGCCAGCTCCGGGAGGAGACCTCACCGCGCTCGCTGACGACCTCGATGCGGATGGCGGTCGCGACCAGCTGTGCGCGGGTGAGCCCGGCGACGAACTCCTCCGCGGGGACGCGGAAGGCGAAGGCGGCCTGGTCGATGCGGTCCAGAGGGGGCTCGAACTCCATCGCCCGGTCGAGACGCTCCGGCGGGAGCCGGGGCACCACCGTCTCCGACTCCGCACCGGCGGCGAGGAGGTGCGCGTGGGCGCCCTCCGGTCCGAACCGGGCGGCGACGTCCTCGCGAGGGAGGGCGGCGAAGGCGCCGAGGGTGCGGACGCCGAGTCTGCGCAGGAGCGCCACCAGGTCGTCCCCCCGGCGGGGAGCACGGGCAGGGGCTGCGACGGACTCGGTCTCGAGGGCGTCGAGCGGGAGAGGAGCGAGGAAGCCTGCCGCTGCTCCTGGGGGCACGACGGCGACAGGACGGCCGGAGTGCTTCGCGGCGAGCTCGGAGGCGAAGAGCCCGTCGGCGATCCCGATGCGGGCGTCGGGGAGACCCAGCTCGGCCAGCCGCTGCAGGATCGCCTCGGCCGCGCTCTGCTCGCTCCCGTAGTAGCGGCGCGGACCGCGGGCGCGGATCGCGCACAGACCGGGCCGGATCAGCTGGACGCCCGGGGTGATCTCCTCGAGCGCTTGGATGAGCGGCTCGAACGCCCGGTGGTCGAGCACCGGGTCGTACGGGAGGACGGCGAGACCCGTGCAACGGGACTGCGCCTCGCGCACGCGCATGCCCCGCCGGACCCCCTCCGCCCGGGCAGCGGGGGAGGAGGCGAAGACCAGGCTCTTCTCCGTGAGGGCCAGGGGGTGCTCGTCGCCGAGGCCGGCGTCGGCGGCGGCCGCGAGGAGGGGCCAGTCGGGGCACCAGACGAGGATCGTCCGCCGCAGCTCGGGTGCGCTCGCCATCTCAGACCGCCCGCTCGTGCAGGCGGCCGTGCTCGACCCGGGAGCCGAAGGCGCTCTCGACGCCGGGCATGCTCATCCGCACCGTGCGCACCCGGGTGCCGGCCCGGCCGACCACATCGACCATCGCCTCACGGGAACGCAGGTAGCCGTGGCCGTCGCCGAGCCCCTCCCAGCGGCTGCTGCGGATGCTGAGCCGCGCCTCGGCCTGGGGCCACTCGCCGAGGACCACGAGCGCGGCACCCCGCTGGCGCAGTCGTGCTCCCAGACGCGAGACGTCGGCCGAGGAGACGGAGGCGGGCGGACGGGTGAGCACGACGGTCAGCACATCGACCAGAGCGGCGGTGACGGTGAGCCAGTGCTCGGCCGGTGCGGGCACGAGCACCAGGCGCTCGAGGTCGATCCCCATGCCTGCCGCGGCCTCGGCCCCGAACTCCGGGACGCCCACCACGCCGCACCACGAGCCCTCGGCGGACGGGCCGGCGAGCAGCCCCATCGCCAGACTCATCGAGCCCTCCACCGAGTAGGCGGCACCCTGCTTGAGCGAGCCGCCCGGGAGCACGGAGGAGAAGGCCGGCAGGGTGGCGAGGCTCCTGGTCTCGAGAGTGGTCGCCTGCATGTCCCGGATGCGGGACTGCAGCTCCTTCACCGACGCGAGCTGCCGCAGAAGGGGCTCTGCGGCCTCGGCCGTCTCCGCGGAGACGAGGGGTGAAGGGGGGCTCATCTGCCCATGTTCGAACATGTGTTCGAGTATGTCAATCGCCACCGACATCCACCGGCGAGCCGCTCGGACCCTTCCGCGACCGCCCGGCGAGGCGCACTGAGGAGGAGGTTCCAGACGTCCCGGGCAGTCTCGCATCCGCCTCCGACATCCCCGTCCGGGGGCGTTCTCCACCGGGTCTCGGCGAGGGAGGGCCTCCTGCCGCGCCTCTACCATGGGAGCCATGTCCGACGCCCTGCCCGACCCCGCCGACTCCGACGCCACCGCCCCGGCCGCGCCGCGCAGAAGGACCCTCGTGGTCAAGATGGGGTCCAGCTCGGTCACCAAGCAGTCGGGTCCGGATCCCGTTCTCCTGGCCAGCGCGCTCGAGAGCGCCTTCGCCGCCCGCGCGCTGGGCTGGGACGTCGTGCTGGTCTCCTCCGGCGCCGTCTCCTCGGGCCGGGCGCTCTTCGCCCGCTCGCAGGAGGAGCCGATCAGCGCACGCCTAGCGGCAGCGGTGGGCCAGACCGTCCTGATGGGCTTCTACCGCTCGGTGGCCGAGCTCTCGGGCGCCCTGGTCGCGCAGATCCTCATCGGCGAGTCCGACCTCGCCTCTCCCCGGCAGATGGCGCACGTCGCCGAGGCGATCCGCCACGCCCTCGACGCCGGAGTCGTGCCCGTGGTCAACGGCAACGACACGATCGACTCCGCCGGCTCGGACAACGACGGCGTCGCCGGCGGACTGGCTATGCTCCTCGGGGCGGACCTTCTGCTGCTGCTCACCGACGTCCCCGGCGTCTTCGCCGGCAGCATCGCCGAGGGCGTGCACCTCGAGGAGCTGGGCATCTCGGAGCTGCGCCGCATCGGCGTGCAGAAGGGCGGTACCGGCCGAGGGGGCATCCGCTCCAAGCTGCGGGCCGCCGAGCTCGCCGCGCACAACGGCGTCTCGACCAGGATCGCCGGGGCGCGCACCCCCGAGGTCATCCTGGGCGCCCTGGGAGGGCCGGGCCCGGGCACCCTCGTCCGCGCCGTGCACGCGCATCCGCCCGTGGAGCAGCGCTGGATCTCCGGAGTGGCCACCGGCCGCGGCCGCGTCGAGATCAACCTCGAGGCCGAGCGGAGCATCGGAGCCGGCTCGAGCCTGTTCGCCTCGGGCATCAAGCGCGTCTCCGGCGAGTTCGGCGGCGGCGACGTGATCGAGGTGCGCGCCCTCAGCGGAGAGCTCCTCGCGCGCGGCGTCTCCCGCGTCTCCTCGCGTCTGCTGACCCTGGTCCGCGCACTCCGGGTCGACGAGATCGCCCGCGTCTTCGTGGCGGTCCTCGGCCATGCCGCCACGACGGCGCCGTCGGCGAGTCCGGAGGGGGAGGAGAGGCCGCAGCTGACCCGCGCTCTGGAGTACGCGCGCACTCTCTCCTCCGAGCACGCGCGGGCCGTCGCGATGGAGATCGTCTCCCTCTTCCCCGCCGAGAGCATCTCGGCCCTGCTGGGGCAGGGCGCGGGGGAAGGCGAGCTCGTCGAGCGCTACACCCGCCTCGTCCGCACCCTCGCCATCGTGGAGAACGAGAACCTGGCCGTCTTCCGCTCCTGACTGCCGGTGGCGCGCCACGTCTCAGTGCATTTCGCGCCTTCGCGTCATGATCGCCGTTCTCCGGTGTCTTCCTGGTGATGGCGCCGCTCCTGGGCGCCCCCGACGGAACGGATCATCGATGAGCGTCCCCACTTCCACAGCCGGCCACTTCCGCGAGTCCGACATCACGCCCGAGAGCTTCGAGATCGAGCGGCTCGAGCGGCGGCTCGCCCTGCTCGAGGCCTCGATCGCCCAGGGGGAGCGGGCACTGCTGGGCCGGGTCGACCCGAGCACCGGAGATCCCCTCCCAGGCGCCTGCGGGGGGCACCGAGCCCAGCTGGTCAGCAACCTGACGACGGAGCGGGCCCTCGCCGACCGCATCCGGGAGATGCTCGCCGCTCGGAGCTGACGGGGTGCGTACGGCACCATGGGGCCATGGTCACCATCACCGTCGCCGGTCTCGCCCAGCACTTCCACCCCGCCGAGCGGGGCACCGTCCGCCTCGAGATCCGGCGCGAGTCGCGATCCCGACCCCAGGCGCTCGCCGAGGTCACCGCCCTGCACGCGCGGGTCCGTGAGGAGGCGGCCGCCGAGCAGGCGTCCGGCGCCGCCACCTGGTGGTCCTCCGATCAGATCTCGGTCTCCTCGATCCGCCGGTACATCAAGGACTCGGACGTTACGCAGCTGTTCCATGTCGCGGCCGCCGGGGTCCGGGTGAAGTACCGGGACTTCGCGGCTCTCGGGCGCTGGGTCGGCTCGATCTCGGAGGTGCCGGGGATCCAGATCTCGGGGGTCGACTGGGACGTGACGGCGGCGCGACGGGCGGGCATCGAGCGCGAGGTCCGCACCGCTGCCGTGCGCGACGCGCGCGAGCGGGCCGAGGCCTATGCTGCGGCCCTCGGCCTGACCGAGGTGCGGGTGCTGACCCTCTTCGAGCCGGGACTGCGGCCGCACACGCGCATCGAGGGCGGCTCGGCGATGATGAGCCGCGCCAAGGCGTTCTCCTCTCCTGAGGAGCCGCTGGCCCTCAAGCCGGAGGACATCGAGGTCACCGCCTCGGTCTCCGCCGACTTCGAGGCGCACTGACGCGGAGACGCGACCGGGCGACCGGTTCCGCTGCGGACGGAGAGCGCCTGCCTGCACCTGCGACCCGCTGATCGTCTGCATGGCGACCCCGAGAGTCGCCCCGAGGCGACCGACCATCGGCTCCACGACGACCCCTCTCCGCCCCGATCAGCGGGCACGCGACCACCATACGTGTATTGAGGACTCCTCGGGAGCGCTGTCGCGGTTCGGCGTCCGCCGTGCACACCCTCCGGGAATAGCGGGGGACCGCCGAGCGCTGAGGCAGGCATGGCCTCGCGCATCGGCTTCCTCTCCTTCGGCCACTACCAGTCCGTCCCCGGGTCTCAGACCCGCTCGGCTCGCGACGTCCTCCTCCAGACGATCGAGCTCGCGGAAGCGGCGGAGGAGATCGGCATCGACGGCGCCTACGTCCGCGTGCACCACTTCGCGCCGCAGCTCGCCTCGCCGTTCCCGCTGCTGGCGGCGATCGCCGCGCGCACCCGCCGCATCGAGATCGGCACCGGGGTCATCGACATGCGCTACGAGAACCCGCTCTACATGGCGGAGGAGGCGGCCGCCACCGACCTGATCTCCGACGGCCGGCTCGAGCTCGGGGTCAGCCGGGGATCGCCCGAGACGGCCCTGCGCGGGTCCGAAGCGTTCGGCTTCGTCCCCCAGGAGGGGATGACCGACGCCGACCTCGCCCGGCAGAAGGTGCGGATCCTCCGGGAAGCGCTCGCCGGGGCGCCGGTCGCGCAGTCCGATCCGGCGATGACGCGCCAGTCGCTCCCGCTCTCGATCGAGCCGCGCTCGCCCGGCCTCGAGGACCGGATCTGGTGGGGTGCCGGCAGCTTCGCGACCGCGCGCTGGGCGGCCGAGCAGGGCATGAACCTGCAGTCGTCGACCCTGCTCCTGGAGGAGGAGGGCGTGCCCTTCGACGAGCTGCAGGCCCGCCAGATCCGCGAGTACCGCGCCGCGTGGAGCGAGGCGGGCTGGGAGCGCACCCCGCGCGTCTCCGTCTCGCGCAGCGTTATCCCGATCACGAGCGATCTCGACCGCCTGTACTTCGGCGGCCGCGGTGAGCAGGACCAGGTCGCCACCCTCGAGGGCGTCCGCGCCCGCTTCGGCCGCAGCTACACGGGCGAGCCGGACGCCGTCGCCGCCGAGCTCGCTGCGGACGCCGCCGTGCAGGAGGCGGACACGCTGCTGCTCACCGTTCCCAACCAGCTCGGCGTTGATTTTAATGTACGTTTGCTGGATTCCATCATGCGTGACATCGCGCCAGCGTTGGGATGGAAGCCAAGCCAGGTTACTCACAAGGCGTCAACGTCGATCTGAGCTCGCGAGGTAGCTACGACAACGGGACGCAGGCTCAGGCGCTAGCGGCGTCTCAGGTTGCCTCCGCTACGCGAAGCGTCGGCGATCAGCTGTCGAGCGTTCCACTCGTCGCCGAGGACCTAGCGCAGCGCCGATCTACGGCCCGAGAGACAGCCCCAGGCCCCGTCCGATTCCACATCCTTGGCTAGCTCCTCGACGCCATCCTGTTGCGGAAGCGACTCACGAGCGCGTCGAGTACGTTGAGAGCGAAATTCTGCCAGTATTTTGCTGGGAGGTAGCACGCCGGCGTGCTCCGTCCTGCGGCTGAAGGCGGGGGCACATGTACATAGCGCGAGTGATCGTGAAGAACTTCCGGGGAATCTCCTCTGCGGACGTTCGATTTACGGGGAACGCGGTTCTCTTGGGAGATAACAACTCCGGCAAATCAACTCTGCTCGAAGCTGTGGAGTTGGCTATAGGCGCAGACCGGCTGCACCGCCGACCTGTCATCGACGAACACGACTTCTACGGCGGTCGATACCTGGACACCGAGATACGAATCGAAGTCGTCATCGCAGACCTGGATGGAGAACTGCAGTCAAGGTTCCGGGGAAATCTAGAGTTCTGGGACGAGTTGACCGGCTCTGTAGCGGAGACAGCGCAGACCCCTGATGCAGGAGCGGTCCCATGCGTCCGTGTGAACTTCGTCGGACGCTACGATCCCGACGAGGACGATTTCAAGGGCCGCACGTGGTTCAGCAGCCCCGTCGATGACTCTGGTACCCCAACGCAAGAAGCGAAGTCGCTCGACAAGCGCGAGTTCGGCTTCCTTCTGCTTCGTGCGCTGCGGACAGGAACACGCGCCATGTCCATGGAACGGGGCTCGCTTCTGGACTTCGTGCTCCGCGCTTTCGAGATCGAGGTGCAGATGTGGGAGAACCTCCTCGACAGGCTGCGCGTCATCCCAGTCGCTGGTGACGAAAACCCTGAGTTCGGCAATGTCCTGTCAAGCATCGATACGGCGATGAAGCGCATCGTCGCCATGGAATGGGCTGACGCGCCGCATCTTCGAGTGTCCGAGCTGACGCGCGATGACCTTCGTCACGTGTTGCGCTCGTTCATGGCCACTGGAGTACCAGGACATGCTGCCCCCTTCAATCACCAAGGATCAGGCACCATCAACTCTTTGGTCATCGCGATGTTGACCTTGATCGCGGAGAAGAGAGGTGGCCGCGTCATCTTCGCGATGGAAGAACCCGAGATCTCGGTACCGCCTACGTCGCAGAAGCGCGTGGTCGATCTCATCACAGGCCTGGGAGGGCAGGCGATCTTCACAACGCACTCGCCATACGTTCTGGAGGAGTTTGAGCCGGACCAAATGATGGTGCTCTCTCGCGAACATGCTTCGGGCGCCCTAAGCGGCAAGCGGGTAGACCTTCCTGGATCGCTCAAGGTCAAGGCATTCCGCTCCGGTATACGCACCCGATTCTGTGAAGCTCTCCTCGCACGGCGAGTTCTGGTCACCGAAGGGGATACGGAAGCAGCTTCGTATGCGACTCTCTCGAAGACCGCCGCACGCGCGAACCCGGAACGATTCGCGAGACTCGACACACGAGGATGGGCCATCTTCGACGCACAGGGTGAGACCAACGTGGCAGCCTTTGCGGACTTCTTCCGCGGCCTCGGAAAGCATGTTGCAGCGGTCTTTGACCAACAGCCCGCTGAACGGCTTGCTGAAATCGAAGCAAGCGCCGACCTTGCGTTCGAACAGCAGTACTCGGGCTTCGAAGCGCTCGTCCTGGCTGAGGTTCCGGCCGATGCGCAAAAAGCTTACGTAGACGATCTGATTTCTAGCGGCGTCTGGCCCGCCCATGTGGGACAGCCGGAAGGAGCCGACGATGCAAGCTACGCGCAGGCACTCAAGACGCTTCTGAAGAAGGGAAAGGGAGATCGCTATGCCGCCGAGCTTCTGGCCGGTCTCACGGAGAACCAGTTCCCCGCGACCATGGCGCTGATCCTTGAGGCGCTGAAGGAAGCTAGTGAGGCGCCGGTGGAATTAGCGGTCGAGGCCGAGGAAGAAGTCCATGACGGCAACCCCGTCGACTGACCAAGCCTACGAGGAAGCGATCGCGCCGCTTCTCGATGCTCAGGGGCACGCGGTAGTCGTAGGAAGCGCTGGTTGCGGTAAGACCACGGTCGCTCTCCGCAAGGCCGCATTGACCATCCAGAGTGGTATGCGCGACCGTCATCAACGGGTGCTGTTCCTTAGCTTCGCCAATGCGACGGTCGATCGGATATCGGAGCATGCGGCTAGTCAGTTGGGGAGAGAGGACCGCCGGCAGCTAGAAGTTGGCACCTACCACAGCTTTGCTTGGTCGATTCTGAGGAGTCACGGTTACCTGTTGGGCGCACCTCGGGGCGTGAGGATCATGACTCAGGCGGAGCAAAACTCCTTTCGGTCTCACCTGGATAGTCCCGACGCTGACCTCAAAGCGGAATTCCTTCGACAGTTCCAACTTCTCGGCCACGTGCGGTTCGACGATTTTGCTGCGTTGTCCAACCGCATTCTGACCGAGAATCCGACGCTCCTGAGGGCCTATACCTCCGCCTACCCACTGATCGTCCTAGACGAGTTCCAGGACACCACAGACGATCAGTGGGATCTTGTGAAGACACTCGGGCGGCAGTCCCGTCTGATCGCTTTGGGCGACCCCGATCAGCGCATCTACGACTTCGTTGAGGGCGCTAGCGACACTCGCTTCGCAGACTTCACGGCGGAGTTTCATCCGATCGAAATCGACCTCTCCGCCTGGAATTGGAGAAGTCCTGGAAGTTCTATTACCCGATTCGGGCGTGACATCTTGCGCGGTCAGCTAGAGGGCACCTACGACGAGGTTCGACTCGCGCGAAGCGACTATCCCCCACTGGTGACATTGAAGTCCGAAGTGTTGAAGGCGCTTAGACGCCTTCGCGAGAGGGGGGGAGGGACCCTGGCCATCTTGACGCCAACCAACAATTTATCCGCGCGCGTCTACGAGTATATAAGCGCGACTCAGCAGCAACCAGCGTTCCCAGCGCTCCAGATAGACATCCACGCCGGCAAGGAGGAGGGCTACGCCGCGCTGATCTTCATAGCCACCGTCTTGCAGTTCAGCGAGCAGACCGAAGACCGTCACGCACTAGCCTGCGACGCCATGGCGCACTACCTTCGCACCAAGTCAGACAAGCTGACAAACACGGCGCGGACGCTGGCGACCAAGTTAGAAGGCTATGGTGCGCGACTCCGCTCGGGTGCGACCGTCAATGTCAAAATTGTGGCGGCGATTCGATCGGTGGTCGAGTACTCGCTTGATCACGGCCGGACTGGCCACGTTCTCGGAGACTACCTGACGCTAGTGAGTTCCTTGGCGGCTTCGGATGCACCGGAGTTGGTGTCGATGGCTGCGGCGGCTCGCATGTTGAACTTCGTCACGCGCGGCTCGGAAATTGAAACATCCTTGGCCGGGATCTGGCGAGCAACGGGCTCGTACATCGACGCTCGCGAGGTCATGCATGCCGCCGTGTTGCAGTATCAGTTGACTAGCAGTAAGCGGGGAAACAGAGACCTCATCGTCATGACCATCCACCGCGCCAAGGGCCGAGAGTTCGACGAGGTCATCGTCTATGAGGAGAAGCACACGCCTCTGCTCAAACCAAACCCAACTCACCGAGACTTGGAGTCAGCTCGGTACGCCTTGAACGTCGCCATTACGCGAGCGCGAACACGCGCGACTTTGATCACGCCACGCCGCGACCCCACCCCCTTGCTTGGCCTCTAGGCGCGTATCGCCGAAACCCTGAGCTTAAAGCACGGCCAGCGCCAACGAGCTACTAGTTCGCGGCACGCAGCTTCTTGCGGTTGAACACCAGCAACGTCTCCTTTGGCGTCACGAAAATCCGGCAGTAGATGGCAGCATTGCCTCGATTCGTCATCCAGTTCTGTTCCGCGGGAAAGCGGTAATTACATTACTAAACGATCCCCAACCAGCTCGGGGTCGAGTACAACGCGCGGCTCCTGCGCACTGTCGTGGAATCGATCGCTCCGGCTCTCGGCTGGTCGCCGGCAGCAGTGGGCGTCTGACACCGAGGCTCGGTCCGTGCGGGAGGGCCCTGCGGTGCAGGAGCGCCCGTCCGCTGCAGAAGCGCCCGTAAGATGCAGCAGACGCCCCGCCTCTTCGGGAAAGAGCGGGGCGTCTGCTCTCTCCGCCCGCCGCATCCCTCCCACCGGCACGAGGAGGGAGGTGCCGGAAACGACGGAACCCCCCGCCTCTCCGAGGAGAGACGAGGGGTTCCGATCAGTGTGTCCGAGGGGGGACTTGAACCCCCACGCCCTATACGGGCACTAGCACCTCAAGCTAGCGCGTCTGCCATTTCCGCCACCCGGACGAGTGTTTCCTTCGACCTGCGTTTCCGCGGCCGAAGAAGACATTAGCACGGTTCCGGGGCCTCTCACGCCACCTCCCGGCCCACCGTCCTCCGCGCGCCGTCGAGCCCGCGCCGGTACCGTTGCCCGCATGTCCGACAGCATCGACAGCGCGCCCGTGACCGACAGCACCCTCGACGAGACGGCGCTCATCGCGCGCGATCTCATCCGCTTCGACACCAGCAACTACGGCGACGGGAAGGCGGAGCCGGAGCGCCCGGCCGCGGAGTACGTCGCGGCGAAGCTGCGCGACCTCGGCCTCGAGCCCGAGCTGATCGACTCCGACCCGGGACGCACGAGCGTCGTGGCGCGGGTCGCCGGGGAGGACCGCGAGCGCGGCGCCCTCGTCGTCCACGGGCACCTCGACGTGGTGCCCGCCATCGCCGACAACTGGAGCGTCGACCCGTTCGGCGGCGAGATCAAGGACGGCATGCTCTGGGGCCGCGGCGCGGTCGACATGAAGAACATGGACGCGATGATCCTCGCCTCGCTCGGCGACATCCTCCGCGAGGGGAGGCGCCCCTCCCGCGACCTCGTCATCGCCTTCTTCGCCGACGAGGAGGCGGGCGGCGTGCGGGGATCGGGATTCCTGGCCCGTGAGCGGCCCGAGCTGTTCGCCGGAGCGACCGAGGCGATCAGCGAGGTCGGCGGCTACTCGATCGAGCTGGCCGGCAAGCGCGCCTACCTGGTGCAGACGGGCGAGAAGGCGCTGATGTGGCTGACCCTCCGCGCGCACGGCACGGCGGGGCACGGCTCGCAGATCAACTCCGAGAACGCCGTCACCCGGCTGGCGCAGGCGATCGCCCGCATCGGAAGCGAGGAGTGGCCCACCCGCCTCACCGACACCACGCGCGAGCTGCTCGACGAGGTCGCCCGCCTGCTCGGCCACGACCCCCAGCGCAGCACTCCGGAGGAGCTGGCACTCGCCACCGGCACCGCCTCGCGCTTCATCGCCGCGACGCTGCGCACCACCGCCAATCCGTCGATGCTGTCGGCCGGCTACAAGGCCAACGTCATCCCGGACACCGCGGACGCCACCATCGACGTGCGCGTCCTCCCCGGCGAGGAGGATGCGGTGCTCGAGCGCCTGAAGGTCCTCGCGGGCGAGCACGTCGAGATCCTCGTCCAGCACCGCGACATCGGACTCGAGGTGCCCTTCGCCGGCCCCCTCGTCGAGAGCATGGCCGCCTCGATCCGCCGGTTCGATCCGGGCGCCGAGGTCCTCCCGTACCTGCTCTCCGGAGGCACCGACAACAAGGCGCTCTCGACGCTCGGCATCACCGGATACGGGTTCGCGCCGCTCCAGCTGCCGTCGTCTCTGGACTTCCCGGCGCTGTTCCACGGGGTCGACGAGCGCGTTCCACTGGACGCACTAGTGTTTGGCAGGAAGGTCCTGACCGATCTCCTGCTGAGCTCCTGACGGCGCCGCGGACCGGGTCAGCACCGACCGATCCCGACCGACTGCTGGCCGACGACGCCCCAGCCCTCCTCGAAAGTGACGCATGGGCCTGCTCGACGCGCTGATCCTGGGACTCGTCCAGGGTCTGACCGAATTCCTCCCCATCTCCTCCAGCGCCCACCTCCGGATCGTCAGCGAGCTGCTGCCCGGTCTCGGCGGCCGCGACACCGGAGCCGCTTTCACCGCGATCACGCAGCTGGGCACCGAGACCGCCGTCATCATCTACTTCTGGCGCGACATCGTGCGGATCGTGTCGCACTGGGCGCGCTCCCTCGTCGGCCGGATCCCGCGCTCGGACCCGGACGCACGGATGGGCTGGCTCATCATCCTGGGCAGCCTTCCGATCATCGTCCTCGGCCTCGTCTTCCAGGACGCGATCGAGACGACCCTCCGCTCTCTGTGGGTGGTGGCCACCACCCTCATCCTCTTCGGCATCCTGCTCGGCATCGCCGACGCGGTCGGCGCGAAGAAGCGCCGCCTACGCGACCTGGGCGTCCGCGACGGCCTGATCTTCGGAGGCGCGCAGGCGCTCGCCCTGATCCCCGGCGTCTCGCGCTCGGGAGGCACCATCACCGCCGGCCTCTTCCTCGGTTACGAGCGCAAGGCGGCGGCGCGCTACTCCTTCCTCCTCGCGATCCCCGCGGTGTTCGGCAGCGGTCTCTACCAGCTGTACAAGAGCATCAGCGACCCGGTCGTGCTCCCGAACCAGGTCCAGGTCGGCGGCCTCGAGACCCTCGTGGCGACCATCGTCGCGTTCGTGGTCGGCTTCGTCGTGATCGCGTTCTTCATGAGCTACATCTCCCGCCGCAGCTTCCTCCCGTTCGTCGTGTACCGCATCGTCCTCGGCGTCGTCCTCATGGTCGCGCTCGCCACCGGCCTGATCGCCGCCTAGATGCGCGCCTGGACCGCCGCCGACGTCCCCGCCCTGCCCGGCCGGGGGAGCGCACCGCGCCTGCACGACACCGCGACCGCCGGCCCCGTCGAGCTCGACGCGCCCAGCGGAGTCGCGAGCCTCTACGTCTGCGGCATCACGCCCTACGACGCCACCCACCTCGGGCACGCGTCGACCTACCTCGCCTTCGACACGGTCCAGCGCGTCTGGCTCGACGCGGGCTACACGGTCGAGTACGCCCAGAACGTGACCGACGTCGACGACCCGCTGCTCGAGCGTGCGACGGCCACCGGCGTCGACTGGCGCGACCTCGCCGAGGAGCAGGTCGAGCTGTTCCGCGGCGACATGGCCGCCCTGCGCGTCCTGCCTCCGCAGCACTACGTCGGAGTCACGGAGACCGTGGATCCCATCGCGGAGGCGGTCGCCCTCCTGGAGCGCAACGGCGTCGCCTACCGCGTCGCTGCTCCGGACGCGGCGGAGGAGGGCGCGAGCGACCTCTACTACGACATCGCCGCGGCCGAGAGCGCCGTCTGGCACCTGGGCAGCGAGAGCCGGCTCGACGCGGAGTCGATGGCCCGCTTCTCGGCGCTGCGCGGGGGCGACCCGGAGCGCGCCGGCAAGCGCGACCCCCTCGATCCGCTGCTCTGGCGGGCCGAGCGCGCCGGCGAGCCCGCCTGGGACGCCGAGGTCGGTCGCGGCCGTCCGGGCTGGCACATCGAGTGCTCGGTGATCGCCCTCGACCGGCTCGGACCCGAGTTCACCCTGCAGGGCGGCGGCAGCGACCTGGTCTTCCCGCACCACGAGTTCAGCGCCGGCCACGCCGCTTCGCTGTCCGGCCGTCCTCTGGCCAGTGCCTACGCGCACGCCGGGATGGTCGCCTACCAGGGCGAGAAGATGAGCAAGTCGCTCGGGAACCTGGTGCTGGTCTCCCGTCTGCGGAGCGAGGGCGCGGACCCGCGGGCGATCCGCCTCGCGCTCCTCGCGCACCACTACCGCTCCGACTGGGAGTGGCTGCCCGAGGACCTGCCGTCGGCCGAGGCGCGCCTGGCGCGCTGGGAGTCGGCCCTCGCCGCCGTCGGACCGCGCTCGGCGCTCGAGGTGCTGGCGCAGCTGCGCGAGGCGCTGGCCGACGACCTCGGCACTCCGGCCGCCCTCGCCGTCGTCGACGCCGCACTGACCGAGGGCGTGGACGACCCGTCGCTCCTGCGCGACGCGGTCGACGCCCTGCTCGGGGTGCGCCCGGCCTGAACCCCGTCAGGCTCGAGTCCCGTCAGGCTCGAGTCCCGTAAGCCTCGAGTCCCGGACGGCTCGAGTCCCGTCAGGGCGGCCCGGAGTGTCAACGGTCGGGAACAGTCCAGTGATCGATGACCGTCTCGGACGAGCGGGCGCCGGCGGAGGCTACGGCCGCCAGGGCTCCTCGCCGGAGCGGCCGTCGCCGCGGCGGCGCAGGTAGCGCTCGAACTCCTGGGCGATCGCCTCGCCGCTCGCCTCGGGCGAGTCGACGGTGTCGCGCGCCTGCTCGAGCTGGGCGATGTACGACGCCATCTCCTCGTCCTCGGCGGCGAGGGCGTCGATGCCGCGCTCCCACTCCTCCGCCTCCTCGACGAGGTCGCCGCGGGGGATCGCCAGGCCGACGACCTCCTCGAGCTTCTCGAGCAGCGCCAGCATCGCCTTGGGCGAGGGCGCGTTGTGCACGTAGTGCGGGACGGAGGCCCAGATCGAGACGGCGGGGATGCCGACCTTCTGCGCGGCCTCGCCGATCACGCTGAGGATGCCGACCGGCCCCTCGTAGCTGGAGCGCTCGAGCTCGAACGAGCTCCGCAGCTCCGCGTTCTCGCTCGAGGCGAAGATGGAGATCGGCCGGGTGTGCGGGACGTCGGCGAGCATCGCGCCGAGGAAGACGACGGCGGAGATGTCGATCGCGAGCATGGCGTCGACGACCTCGGCGGCGAAGCTCTTCCAGCTGCGCGAGGGCTCGGTGCCGATCATGAGGTACAGCGCGCTCTCGGCGTCGACCGAGGTGTCGGCCGGGCCGAAGATCTGGGTGCCGGGCCAGGCGAGGCTGCGGCGGCCGTCCTCGCCGATCGAGAGCATGGGGCGGGTGTACTGGAAGTCGTAGTACTGCTCGGCGTCGACGGCGAAGAGGGGCACGTACTCCCCGGCGTCCTTGACCAGCCGCAGCGCGCCGCTGGCGGCGTCCCCGGCGTCGTTCCAGCCCTCGAAGGCCACGACCAGGACGTTCCCCGTGATCACGTTCATAGGCAGGATCTCCGCGTTCGGCTCGATGTGCGGGGAGCGCACACCGCGCCTGTCCCTCCGTCCAGGATAGGACCGCCCCCGGCCCCGCCCGTCCCGTCCGGCGGGATCGGCCGCGCTGTTCGCTCTCGGCCCGCGGCCGGGGAAGGGCGCGGCCCTGCCGGTACCATGGTCGCTCGTGACTCCCGAGACCTCCGCCCGGCCGCTGTCCTCCGAGCCGCTCGGAGGAGCGTCCGCCCCCGCCGCCGTCCTCTGGGACATGGACGGGACGCTCGTCGACACCGAGCCGTACTGGATGGCGTCGGAGCACGCGCTCGTCTCCTCCTTCGGCGGAGTGTGGACCCACGAGGACGCGATGGGACTCGTCGGCTCGGGCCTGCCCGCCGCCGCCCGCATCCTGCAGGGCAAGGGCGTCGACCTCTCCGTCGACGCGATCATCGACCGGATGACCGACGAGGTCGTCGACCAGCTGGCCGTGAGCATCCCGTGGCGACCGGGCGCGCTCGAGCTGCTGCGCGCGGTGTCCGAGGCGGGAGTGCCGCAGGCGCTGGTCACGATGTCGATCTCGCGGATGGCCGCGGCCGTCGTGGACCGGATCCCGTTCCCCGCCTTCGCCGCCGTCGTCAGCGGCGACATGGTCGAGCGCAGCAAGCCCCACCCCGAGGCGTACCTCCTCGCCGCGAGCACCCTCGGCGTCGACATCGCCGCCTGCGTCGCGATCGAGGACTCCCTCACGGGCCTCGGCGCGGCCGTCGCCTCCGGAGCCGCGGCGATCGGCGTCCCGCACCAGCTGGAGCTCGACCCCGCCGCCCCCTACGCCCTCTGGCCCACCCTCGCGGGCCGCACCGTCGCGGACCTCGCGACGGTGTCCTCCGAGCACCGCGGCTCCGGCCCGGCCACGACCGAGACGGAGGCCCGCCGATGACCGGTGAGGCACTGCAGCATTCCGGACCCTTCCGCGCGGGGGACCGCGTCCAGCTGACGGGACCCAAGGGGCGGATGAACACCATCACGCTCGTTCCCGGCAAGGTGTTCCACACGCACCGGGGCGGCATCGAGCACGACACGGTGATCGGGCTGCCCGACGGCTCGGTGGTGACCAACACCGTCGGCGTCGAGCACCTCGCGCTGCGCCCCCTCCTCGCCGACTTCGTGATGTCGATGCCCCGCGGCGCGGCGATCGTGTACCCGAAGGACGCGGCCCAGATCCTCGCCCTCGCCGACGTCTTCCCCGGCGCCCGCGTGGTCGAGGCCGGTGTCGGCTCCGGCGCGCTCTCGCTCTGGCTGCTGCGGGCGGTCGGTCCGACCGGCCGGCTGTCGTCGTTCGAGCGGCGCGAGGAGTTCGCGGATGTCGCACGGGCGAACATCGAGACCTTCCTCGGCTACACGCCCGACAACTGGAGCGTCACCGTCGGCGACCTCGTCGAGGCGCTGCCCGGCACGGTCCCGTCCGGCGAGGCCGACCGCGTCGTGCTCGACATGCTCGCGCCCTGGGAGTGCCTCGACGTCGCCGCCGAGGCTCTCACGCCCGGGGGAGTGCTCCTCTGCTACGTGGCCACCGTCACGCAGCTCTCGCGGACGGCGGAGGCGATCCGCGCCTCGGGCCAGTTCACGAACCCGTCGTCGAACGAGACCATGGTCCGCGGCTGGCACGTCGAGGGCCTCGCGGTCCGGCCGGACCACCGGATGATCGGCCACACCGGCTTCCTCATCACCGCTCGCCGGCTCGCTCCGGACACCGTGCTCCCCGAGCTCAAGCGTCGCCCGTCGAAGACGGACTTCAGCGACGAGGACGTGGAGGCCTGGACCCCCGGCGCGCTCGGCGAGCGCGCCGTGAGCCCCAAGAGCCTGCGCAAGCGGGTCCGCGAGTCCGCTACCAGCGCCGAGCTCTCCCGGGCCCGCGGGTTCGGCGAGGAGACCGCGGAGCCCGACGACGAGGGCATCCTCTAAGCTGTTCCCGGCCTCCGGGCCGTCTCCACCCCGGGCGTCACCGCTCCCCTTCTCTCGAATCGAGGACCCGTGCGCAGGACCACCGCGCTCATCGCCGGCATCGGCATCGTCGCCGCTCTCACCGGATGCACCGCGTCCTCCTCGCAGGCGGACTGCGACGCTCCGTTCTCCTCCGGCGACTCCTCGGCGGCGGTCAGCGCCACGGGCGACTTCGGAGCGAAGCCGGACGTCAGCGTCCCGACGCCGCTGAAGGCGGACGGCACGCAGGTCAGCACCCTCATCGAGGGCTCGGGCGCACCGCTCGAGAAGGGCCAGCTCGTCACCATCGACTACACCCTGGTCAACGGAGCGGACGGCACGGTCCTCGAGACCTCGCCCTACGACGGGTCGAGCACCGCCCGCTTCGGCGTCGGCGGAGCCGGGCTCGTCGGCCTGAACGAGGGCCTCCTCTGCACGCAGGTCGGCTCGCGCGTCGCCATCGCGATCGCCCCCGAGGACGGCTTCGGCCAGTCCTCGTCGCAGCTCGGCATCTCGGAGGACGACACGCTCGTGCTCGTCGCGGACGTCCGCGAGGCCTCGCTGGCCCGCGCGAACGGCGCCGCCCAGCCCGCGCCCGACGGCTTCCCGACGGTGACGCTCGGCGACGACGGACGCCCGGGGCTCGCGAAGCCCTCGGGCGACGCACCGTCCGACCTCCGCATCGCCCAGCTCAAGAAGGGCGACGGAGACGTCGTCGCCGAGGGCGACCAGGTCGTCGTGGCCTACACCGGCTGGCAGTGGAGCGACGGGAAGGTGTTCGACTCCAGCTGGGAGAAGGGCGCTCCCGCCGTGTTCACGGCCGCCGACGGCTCGACCACCCAGGGCGGAGTCATCGCCGGATTCGCCGACGCCCTCATCGGCCAGCCCGTCGGATCCCAGGTCATCGCGGTCATCCCGCCGGACCAGGGCTACGGCGACCAGGGCTCCCCTCAGGGCGGGATCCCCGGCGGCGCGACGCTGATCTTCGTCGCTGACATCCTCGGAAAGGTCTGACCGGGCCCGGCCCTAGACTGGAGGGCGTGCCTTCCGACGCCCCGTCCTCGAGCCGCGTCCCGGCCGAGGAGCGTCTGTTCAACCTCGTGCTCGCGCTCGTCGCGGCCGAGAACGGACTGACGAAGGCCGACGTCCTCTCCACGGTGCAGGGCTACCGGCAGCGGGTGGGCCGGGGCGACCGGACCTCGCTCGAGCGCCAGTTCGAGCGCGACAAGGACGACCTGCGCGAGCTGGGCATCCCGATCGAGACGGTCGACGCCCCGGGCGATCCGGGCAACACCCAGACCGTCCGGTACCGCATCGCGAAGCGCAGCTACGACCTCCCGGCCGACCTGACCTTCGATCCGGAGGAGCTCGCGCTGCTCCGCCTGGCCGGGGCGGTCTGGCGCGAGGGGACGCTCTCGGCGGAGTCGCGGCGCGCGCTGATCAAGCTGCGCTCGATCGGGGTCGAGTCCGTCGACCCCGTCATCGGCATCAGCCCCTCGATCCGGGTCCGCGAGGCTTCGTTCGAGCCGCTCAACGCCGCGCTCGACCGCGGCCAGGTCGTCCGCTTCCCCTATCTGAAGCCCGGCGGCGAGGAGCCGCGCATGCGCACGGTGCAGCCCCGCGCCCTGGTGAACCACCAGGGGCGCTGGCACCTCCACGGCTGGGACGAGGGCGCCGAGGGCACGCGGACCTTCCTCCTGTCGCGGATCGTCGGGCCGGTCGCGTCCACCGGCCGCACCGCGCCTCCCGCGGCGGGGGACCACGCGGCGACCGCTCTCGCCCAGCTCGACGAGATCCTGCAGCGCAACAGCGCGCTCCTGCGCGTCGCCCCCGACTCCGACGCCGCCCTCCGTCTCGGCGGGCGTGCCGAGGCCGAGGGCGAGGGCCAGGGCCTGCTGCGCCTGCACTACACCGACCCGGACGTGCTCGCGGACGAGCTCGCCGGTCACGGTCCCGAGGTGCGGGTGCTCGAGCCGGAGGAGCTCCGCCGCCGCGTCCTCGACCGCCTCCGCCGCACCCTCGACGACCATGGAGGGGATTCTCGTGGCTAGACCCCGCTCCCTGCAGGCGCGCGACCGCCTGGCCGTCCTCCTCTCCCTCGTTCCCTACCTCCTCGACCGGGGCCGCGTCTCCGTCACCGAGGTCGCCGCGCACTTCGAGATCCCGGAGGAGGAGGTGCGGCGCGCGGTGCGCCTCATCGCCGTCTCGGGCATCCCCGGCGAGACCGCGCAGTACCAGGCGAACGATCTCTTCGACATCGGCTGGGACGACTTCGAGGAGAACGACCACGTCGTCCTCACCCACCAGGTCGCGATCGACGACTCGCCGAGGTTCTCGGCGCGGGAGGCCGCCGCCCTCATCGCCGGCATGCAGTACCTCGCAGCGCTGCCCGAGAACCAGGGCAACGACAGGATCGCCTCGCTGATGGGGAAGCTCGCACGCGGCGCCTCCTCGGCCCCGAGCGCGGTGGCGGTCTCGCGCGGCACGGGCGCGGACAGCGCTGTAGCGCTCCTGCGGACAGCGATGGGCTCGGCGACGCAGGTCGCTTTCGACTACCGCAGCGCCCGCGGCGAGACCGAGTCCCGGCTCGTCGACCCCTTCGTGCTCGAATCGGTCGACCGGGACTGGTACCTGCGCGGATGGGACCACCTCCGCGAGGGCGTCAGGACGTTCCGGGTCGACAGGATGCGCTCCCTCCGCGACACGGGGACGCCGATCGTCCGGCGCCGCAACGAGGTGACCCTCTCGGAACGGCTCTTCGAGGCCTCCGCCTCCGATCTCGTCGTGGACCTGCGCGTCGCTCCCAGCGCCGTCGTGCTGCTGGGCGACTACGCGGCCGACGCCGAGTTCCCCGATCCCGTGCCGGGGGAGGAGGACCACGGTGTCCTCGTCCGTCTCCGCGTCGCCCATCTGGAGGGACTGACGCGCCTGGTGGCGTCGTTGGCGGGTCTCGTCACCGTGGTGGCACCCCCCGAGGCGCGCACCGCGGTCGCGCACTGGGCGGCCTCCGCGCTCGCCGCGAACGAGGGGGAGCCGTCGTGACCTGGTGGTCGTGGATCCTGATCTGGCTCGGCCTCGCGCTGGGCGCTCTGGCGATGCTGGTCCTCTTCGCCCTCTCCTACTGGCGCAAGGGGAAGGTGCTCCTCGGACAGCTGTCCGAGGTCACCGCGAAACTCGAGACACTGAGTCCAGGAGTGACGGACGACCTGCCGCCCCGTCCTCCCTCGTCGCTGTTCGCCGATCGCGACGACGTGAGGCGTGCGCACGAGGGCCGACGTGACGCACGTCACGACAGGATCGATCTCCGCCGGTCAGGACGGGTCGAACGGGGTAAGCTCCTCGTACACCGCAACCGACAAGTGAAGTGAGTCTGCAATGTTCGCTGGCCTCCAGGGGTGGCACCTCCTCATCATCCTCGCCGTGATCCTCCTCCTGTTCGGTGCGCCCAAGCTCCCGCAGCTGGCCCGCAGTGTCGGGCAGTCGATGCGGATCTTCAAGAGCGAGGTCAAGACCATGAAGGACGAGGACGGCACCGAGCGCCGTGAGTCGACCGAGGGGACCACCGGCACCGTCGCCGGATCCACCGGCTCGACCACCGGCACCGGCACCACCACGCCGCCCGAGTCCCCGCTCAAGTAATGACGTCCGTGGCACCGAAGAAGCCACGGACGAAGCGGACGAAGAACCCCGACGGGCGCATGTCGCTCGGGGCGCACCTCGTCGAGCTTCGCAACAGGCTCTTCAAGTCGGCGATCGCGATCGTCATCGCGTGCGTCGCGGGGTGGTTCGTCTCGGAGTGGGTCTTCGAGGCCCTCAAGGCTCCGATCTCCGAGGTGGCCTCCACCCAGGGCAAGGAGGCGATCCTCAACTTCCCGACGATCGCCGGTGCCTTCGACCTGCGGCTGCAGATCGCCATCACGGTGGGCATCGTCCTGGCGAGCCCGGTCTGGCTCTACCAGATCTGGGCGTTCCTCGTCCCGGGCCTGACCCGCAAGGAGATGCGGTACGGCCTCGGCTTCATCCTCACCGCCATCCCGCTGTTCTTCGCGGGCTGCGCGGCCGGCTGGTTCGTGTTCCCGCACATCGTGGAGCTCCTGACGAGCTTCACCGGCAGCAACGCGGCGAGCTTCCTCGACGCCAAGATCTACTACGAGTTCGTTCTCAAGCTCGTGCTGGTCGTCGGCATCGCGTTCGTGCTGCCCGTCTTCCTGGTGCTCCTCAACTTCCTCGGCATCCTCCCCGGCATGCTGATCCTCAAGTCGTGGCGCATCGCGATCATGGCGATCGTGCTCTTCACGGCGATCGCGACCCCCGCGGCCGACCCGATCTCGATGTTCCTCCTGGCCATCCCGATCATCTTCCTGTTCTTCCTCGCCTGCGGGATCGCGATCCTGCACGACCGGCGCGCCGCCAAGCGCCAGCTGGCGTTCGACGGCAGCCCCTCCGACCTGCCCGCGTGACCGGACCGTCTCCCGCCGAGCGGTTCGCCGCGTTCCGGACGCGCCAGGGCCACGCGAGGGTCGAGGCGTTCCGCTCGACCCTCGCGTTCGACCTCGACCCCTTCCAGTACGAGGCCTGCAGCGCGCTCGACGACGGCCACAGCGTCCTCGTCGCCGCGCCCACCGGCGCCGGCAAGACGGCGGTGGCCGAGTTCGCGATCCACCTGGCCATGCAGGACCCGACGGCCAAGGTCTTCTACACGACGCCGATGAAGGCGCTGAGCAACCAGAAGTTCCAGGAGTTCGTCGAGGACTACGGGGCCTCCGAGGTCGGCCTGCTGACCGGCGACTCCAACGTCAATGCGCGCGCCCGCATAGTCGTGATGACGACCGAGGTGCTGCGCAACATGCTGTACGCCGACTCGGACCTCCTGCGCGACCTCGCCTACGTCGTGATGGACGAGGTGCACTACCTCGCCGACCGCTTCCGCGGCGCCGTCTGGGAGGAGGTCATCATCCACCTCCCGCAGCGCGTGCGGCTGGTCTCGCTCAGCGCGACCGTGTCGAACGCCGAGGAGTTCGGCGACTGGCTCCAGACCGTCCGGGGCGAGACCGAGGTCATCGTCTCCGAGGAGCGCCCCGTCCCGCTCGACCAGCACGTCCTGGTGGGCGGCAAGCTGGTCGACCTCTTCGACTCCTCCGGTCGGGCGGCGACGAACCGGGTGAACCCCGAGCTCGCCCGCATGGCCCAGGGCGGCTCCCGGGTCGAGCGCGGCGGCAGGGGCGGCCGCAACGGCCGAGGCGGTCGCGGCCGCTACCCGGAGCAGCGCACCGAGGAGCTCGTGCTGCGCTCGGAGGTCGTCGAGATCCTCCGCGGCAAGAACCTCCTCCCCGCGATCTTCTTCGTCTTCAGCCGTGCGGGCTGCGACCAGGCCGTGCGCCAGGTGCTGCGGTCGGGCGTGCGCCTCACCGAGCGCCACGAGCGCGACGAGATCCGCGCGATCGTCGAGGAGCGGTGCCGGACGATCCGCGACGAGGACCTCGCGGTGCTCGGCTACTGGGAGTGGCTCGACGGACTCCAGCGGGGCGTTGCCGCGCACCACGCCGGGATGCTCCCCGCCTTCAAGGAGGTCGTCGAGGAGCTGTTCCTGCGCCGTCTCGTGCGGGTGGTCTTCGCGACCGAGACGCTCGCGCTCGGCATCAACATGCCGGCCCGCACGGTCGTCCTCGAGAAGCTCGAGAAGTTCAACGGCGAGGCGCGCGTCCCGATCACACCGGGGGAGTACACCCAGCTCACCGGCCGGGCGGGCCGACGCGGCATCGACGTCGAGGGCCACTCGGTGATCCAGTGGCGCGGCGGGATGGACCCTCAGGCGGTCGCGTCCCTCGCCTCCCGGCGGACCTACCCGCTCAACTCCAGCTTCCGCCCCAGCTACAACATGGCCGCGAACCTGATCGAGCAGTTCGGGCGGGTGCGCACGCGCGAGATCCTCGAGTCGTCGTTCGCGCAGTTCCAGGCCGACCGGTCCGTCGTCGATCTCGCCCGCCGGGTCCGCCAGCAGGAGGAGTCGATGGCGGGCTACGTCACGGCGATGCAGTGCCACCTGGGCGACTTCGAGCAGTACGCGGCGATCCGCCGTGAGATCGGCGACCTCGAGCGCCGGGGCGCGGTGCGCGGCGAGTCGGCCTCCCACGCCGAGCGCGAGAAGCGCCAGGGACAGCTCACGAGCCTGCGGCGTCGGATGAAGGCGCACCCGTGCCACGCCTGCTCCGACCGCGAGCAGCACGCGCGCTGGGCCGAGCGCTGGTGGAAGCTGCGCCGCGAGACCGACGAGATCGAGCGCCAGATCCGCTCGCGCACCGGCGCCGTCGCCCGCATCTTCGACCACATCACGGACGTGCTGCTCGAGCTCGGCTACTTCCGCCGGGACGAGGTCGGCGAGCTCTCGCTGACGCCCAACGGTCGCACGCTCCGCCGGATCTACGGGGAGCGGGACCTGCTCGTCGCCGAGTGCCTCCGGAAGCAGGCGTGGACGGAGCTCGATCCGGCCGGCCTCGCGGCAATGGCGTGCTGCCTGGTCTTCGAGCCGCGACGCGAGGAGGGGACGCTCGGCGAGCAGTTCCTGCCCCGCGGCGCGTTCCCCGAGGCGCTGGAGAGGACCCAGCTTCTGTGGGCCCGGCTCGACGACGTCGAGCGGGAGCACCGCCTGCCGGGCAGCAACCCGATCTCGACGAGCCTGGCGCTGTCGATGAACATGTGGGCCAAGGGCATGCCGCTCGACATGGTGCTCCGCGAGTCCGATATGGCCGCCGGCGACTTCGTGCGCTGGGCGAAGCAGACCATCGACCTCCTCGACCAGCTCTCCGTCGTCGCCGAGGGCAAGGTCGGCCGCGCGGCCCGGACCGCCCTCGACCTGGTCCGCCGCGGCATCGTCGCGTACTCGACGGTCGCATGACGCCGATCGCTCCTCCGCCCGACGGGCGGACCGTTCCGCTGTGGGTGGCGCTGCCCCTCGCCGCCCTCGGCGGCGCCGTGCTCGACCGCGGCTTCCCCGACTCCGACGTCTGGCCGCTGGCGATCGTGGGCGCCGCGGCGATCCTGTTCGCGCTGGCGGGGCGCGGCTTCTGGAGCGGGAGCCTCGTCGGCCTCGTCGGCGGAGCGGTCTTCTGGGGCGTCCACATCGAGTGGCTGACCCTCTACCTCGGCCCGGTCCCGTGGGCGGCCCTCGCCGGCCTGCAGGCGATCTTCTTCGCGCTCTCCGCGGGGCTGATGGCGGTCGTCTCCACGCGCGGCCACCGCGTCTGGACGGGTCCGCTCGGCCGGATGGTCGGCCTCCCCGCCCTCCTGGGGGCGCTCTGGATCGGGCGCGAGTCGATCACCAGCGTCTGGCCCTACGGTGGCTTCGCCTGGGGCCGCCTCGCGATCTCGCAGTCCCTCGGCCCGCTCTCCGGTCTCGCGGCGTGGATCGGCTTCGCCGGCCTCGGCTTCGTGGTGGCGTTCCTCGCGGCCGTGCTCGCGCAGGCCGTCCGCGAGATGTCCGTCCCGGCCTCCTCTCGCGTCAGCGCTCTCGCGGGCTTCGCGATCGTGGCGCTGGTGTTCCCCGCCTGGCCAGCACCGACGGAGGGCACGACCCGGATCGCCGCCGTCCAGGGCGACTCCGATGCGGGCCTGTTCTCGCAGAGCTACCGCGGGCAGATCCTCGAGGACCACACCTCGGCGACGCTGCCTATCCTCGATCAGGACGTCGACATGGTGGTGTGGCCCGAGAACGGCGTCGACATCGATCCGACCCGGAACGCCCAGTCGGCCGCCGTCCTCGACTACCTCAGCCGGACGATGGACGCGCCGTTCGTCGTGGGCACCATCACGAACCCCTCGGACGACGTCTTCTACAACAGCTCGCTGCTCTGGAAGGCGGGGGAGGGGGCGACGCAGGTCTACGACAAGGTGCATCCCGTCCCGTTCGCCGAGTACATGCCGGACCGGGCGTTCTGGCGGATGTTCGCTCCGGACCTGGTCGACCTGGTGAGCCGCGACTACTCGATCGGCACCCGTCCCAACGTCTTCGACGTGAACGGCGTGCTCGCAGGCATCGCGATCTGCTTCGACATCTCGGACGACGCGCTGACGAACGCGATGGTCGACGGGGGTGCCCAGGTCATCCTCGGGCAGACCAACAACGCCGACTTCGGCCGGACCGACGAGAGCGTCCAGCAGCTCGCGATCGCTCGCCTGCGGGCCATCGAGACCGGGCGCAGCGTGGTCAACATCTCGACCGTCGGGACGAGTGCGATCATCGGGCCGGACGGCGCGACGATCGACTCCCTGACATGGTTCGAGCCGGGTGCCATGGTGGATGAGGTCCCCCTCAGCTCCACCACGACCCCGGCTCTGGTGTGGGCGCGAGACCTCGGCTGGTACTTCCTGGCCGCCGGTCTCATCGGCATGGTCTCGTTCGTCCTCAGGACGCGCGAGCCGCGACGCCGTTACCGCTGACCGGCGCTACGCGCCGATCTTGTGCTCGCCGCGCCTGGCGCGCAGATAGGCGAGCCGCTCCTCGAGCAGCTCCTCCAGCTCCGCGCGGGTCCGACGCTCGAGCAGCATGTCCCAGTGGGTGCGCGGAGCCTTCTGCTCGCCCTTGTCCACGACGACCGGCTTCGAGTCCACCATCAGAGTGGCCTCGTGACCGCAGGAGCGGCACTCCCAGGTCTCCGGTGCTTCCGCATCGGCCGAGAACACCATGTCGGTGTCGTGGCCGCAGTTCGCGCAGTGGTACTCGTACGTCGATCGCGGGGAGAAGACGACGCCTTCTTCGCTCTGCAGGCTCTGGGATCCGAGCCGCATTCCTCGCAAGCTTCGATCTGCCATTGTGTGGTCTCCTCTCGCTGTGCTTCCCCAGTGTCAACGTCGTACCTGGAGGTGGTCTTCCCGTCCCTGCCATTGCCAGAGAATCCTCAGGTCGGAGGCGTATTCCGCGGTTCCTGAGGGCGTGGCTGACGGGCGCTGAGGAAGGCGTCGACGGCCGCTCGGGCGAGGTCGGTGCGGTCGGTCACGAGCCCGTCGATCCCGAGCGCGAGGAGCTGCTCCATCCGCTCCGGATCGTCGATGGTCCAGAGGTGGATCTCGCAGCCGGTCACCCGCAGCCGGGCGAGGATCCGCGGCTCGGCGACGCGGAGGCCGAGCGCGCGCTCGGGCACCTGGAGCGCGTCGATGCCGCGGAGAGCGAGACGCACGGGGAGGGCGGCGCCGAGGTGGGCGGCGACCAGGGCGACGACGAAGCGGACCGCCGACGCCGAGGTCGCGGCGCCGGGAAGACGGCGGAGGGCCGCTGCTCGACGGATCTCGGAGAACGAGGTGATCAGGACGCGCTCCGCGGCGGCGGCGCCGGACACCGCCGCGACGACCGGGTCGATCGCGTCCCGCGACTTCACGTCGATGTTGAAGCGCGCGCGGGGGAGTGCGGCGAGGGCCTGCTCGAGAGAGGCGAGCCGGGCGCCGCCCGCCAGTCGGAGGTCGGCGAGCTCCTCCCACCGGGTGGCGGCGACGACGTGGCGGCGGCCGGAGCGGTCGATCACCTCGGCGTCGTGGACGAGCACGGCGACCCCGTCGAGGGAGGCGCGCGCGTCCGTCTCGAGGAGGTCCGCACCCGCGGCGAGGGCGCGTTCGAAGGCGGCGAGCGTGTTGCCCTCGGCCTGCGGGCCGAACCCGCGATGCGCGATCACCCGGGGGGTCGGCCCGCTCAGGGCGAGGGGTCGCTCAGGGGTGCGCATCGCGGACCGGGTCCGCGGCTAGACGGCCGGCGGCGGGGGAGTGGGCGCCGAGCCGGGGGCTCCGTCGGTCGTAGCGGGCGCCACGGGGGCGGACGTGTCGGATCCGGGCTCGACAGGAGTGGAGCCGACGGACCCGGATGCGGCAGGCGCGGACGCCGCAGGCGCCGACGGGGGTGCCGCATCCTGCGGGCGGACCGCCGGCGCGGACTGGCCGCGCTGGCCGAGCGCGCCTCCGATGCCCTTCAGCGCCTCGGTGAGCTCGCTCGGGATGACCCAGAGCTTGTTCGCGCTGCCCTCGGCGATCTTGGGGAGTGTCTGGAGGTACTGGTAGGCGAGGAGCTCACTGTCGGGGCGGCCCTCGTGGATGGCGTGGAAGACGGTGGTGATCGCCTTGGCCTCACCCTCGGCCCGCAGGACCGCCGCCTTCGCCTGGCCCTCCGCCGCGAGGATCGCGGCCTGGCGCTGACCCTCGGCGTTCAGGATCTGGGACTGCTTGGTGCCCTCGGCGGTGAGGATCACGGCTCGACGGTCGCGCTCGGCGCGCATCTGCTTCTCCATCGAGTCCTGGATCGAGAGGGGCGGGTCGATGGCCTTGAGCTCCACGCGTCCGACGCGGATGCCCCACTTGCCGGTGGCCTCGTCGAGGACGATGCGCAGCTGCCCGTTGATGTTGTCGCGGGAGGTCAGCGCCTCCTCGAGGTTCAGGCCGCCGACGACGTTGCGGAGCGTAGTGGTGGTCAGCTGCTCGACCGCGCCGAGGTAGTTGGCGATCTCGTAGGTCGCCGCGCGGGCGTCCGTCACCTGGAAGTAGACGACCGTGTCGATCGAGACGACGAGGTTGTCCTCCGTGATCACGGGCTGGGGCGGGAACGAGACGACCTGCTCGCGCAGATCGATCAGCGGGCGGACCCGGTCGATGAACGGCACGACGAGATTGAGGCCCGGCAGCAGGGTCTTGTGGTACTTGCCGAGGCGTTCCACGACCCCGGCGGTGGCCTGGGGGATGATGCGGACCGCTCGGAAGAGGACGACCAGGGCGAAGAGGACGACGGCGGCGACGACGACGATCGTCACGACGGAGGACGGTGTCACGGTGTGCTCCTTTCGGCGGGGACGACGACCGCGGTCGCCCCCTCGATGGCGGTGACGACGACTCTCTCGCCGACTCCGAGTGTGCGGTCCTCGACGAGCGGGGACAGGCGGACGGTCCAGGTCTCGCCGTTGGCGAGCTTGACCTGGCCGGCTCCGGGGCCGGCGAGGACGACGCTGCCGGAGAGCCCGAGGAGAGCGTCCGCTCCGCTGGGGGTGGGATCGCCGCCCCGTTTCAGCAGCCGCAGCAGCGGCGGCCGGACGGTGAACAGCAGGAGGGCGGCGAGGACGGCCGCGACGGGGACCTGGACCCAGAAGGGAGCCCCGACCAGCCCGGTCAGCAGTCCGCCGATGCTGCCGACGGCGAGCATCAGGAACGTGAACTCGAGAGTGATCATCTCGACGATCACGAAGATGAGGATCAGCGCGAGCCAGAGGATCCACGCGTACTGGGTGACAGCGTCCATGCTGTGTGCTCCTTCCCCTCGACGAGCATTCCCAGGCTATCAACGCCCCCCGGACGAGGGCTGGGAGAGGGGGTGCGCCGACGGTCTCGAGGCCCTTGGTAGACTCCTCCGTCGGGCCGTGGCCCGTCATCGTGCCCGATCCGGTCTCCGAGCCGGCGTTCTGGAGGAATACCCGTGTCCAATCCCCTCGCCCCCGGCTCCTTCGACGGCAAGCGCGCTCTCGTCACCGGGTCGTCCCGCGGCATCGGCGCCGACACGGTCCGCTACCTGGCCGAGGCCGGAGCCCGCGTCGTCGTCAACTACCGCTCGAAGGCGCCGCGCGCCGACAAGCTCGTCGCGCAGATCGTCGAGGCCGGCGGCACCGCCGTCGCCGTCGGCGCCGATCTCACCGACGCCGACTCGCGCGCCGAGCTCTTCTCCCGCATCGAGAAGGAGTACGGAGGACTCGACGTGCTCGTCCTGAACGCCTCCGGCGGCATGGAGAGCAACATGGGGGAGGACTACGCGATGGTCCTCAACCGCGACTCGCAGGTCGCCGTGCTCGACGCGGCGCTGCCGCTGCTCTCCGAGGGCTCCCGTGTCGTGTTCGTCACGAGCCACCAGGCGCACTTCATCCGGACCACGCCCACGATGCCCGAGTACGAGCCCGTCGCGCTCTCCAAGCGCGCCGGCGAGGACGCCCTGCGCGAGCGGATCGGTGAGCTCGCCGAGCGCGGGATCGAGTTCGTCGTCGTCTCGGGCGACATGATCGAGGGCACCATCACCGCGACCCTGCTGGAGCGCGCGAACCCGGGCGCGATCAGCTCGCGTCGCGAGTCGGCCGGCAAGCTCTACAACGTGCAGGAGTTCGCGGCCGAGGTCGCTCTGGCGGCCGTCGAGCCGATCCCCGCGGACAACACCCGCCTCGTCGGCGACATCTCCGACTTCGCCTGATCCTCACCAGGGGCTGACGCCGGCGCACGGGTCTGCGCTCCTCGACGGATGGCCCCGGTGGACGGCAGTGGACCGGCATCGGGGGAGTCCGACGCCGTCGTGGGCGCAGTCCGTCCGCCGGCGGACGCCGGGCGGCGTGAGCATCCTTCTCGATGCCGTCGCGGTGATGGTGAACCGGCGGGAGCGCTCGCAGGACCGCCGACGCGCGTTGCGGCGGGCGCCCGGGAGGATCGGGTCGACGACGGCGTCCGCGGCACGATGACCGTCGATCCGCAGCTGCGGCTGGTCACGCGCTTCGACACTCCGACCGAGACGTGCTGGTACGAGGACGTCGAGGCGTGGGTGGAGCATTCGCCGATCCGCTGATGACGTTCCGAACCGTCGGGGGCCTCAATCCCGGTCCGTCCGGCCCTTCCGCCGTTATCCGATAATGCACATTATGTCAGTTCGACCGAAGTCCCGTTCTGCAGGGATGGCGATCGGCTCCCCTCAACGCTCCTGCGACAGGACGTCATCGATCGCCGCCGCGCTCCGATGGCAGACCGGGCGCTTCGACGGTGAGGCCTCGGATCACCGCGGCGACGACCATGCGCTGCGTGAATTCGGCGCTGGTGTCCACGGGCCACTGGCTCACCGACCCGACGTGCGCCGCGACGACCGCCTTCGCCAGGACGGCGGACTCGACGGCGGGGACGCGGCCGTGCACGGCGGCGAGGGCGGCGAAGCGCTCGCCCAGCTCGCGCGAGACGCGGTCGTCGTCGATCATCATCCGCTCGGCGAACTCCGGGTCCGCGGCAGCGCGTGCCAAGAGCACCGACCGCAGGGAGAACCACTCGCGGCTGGACGGGAGCGCGTCGAGGAGGGAGCGGACGGCGCCGTCGAGGGTCGCCTCGCGGTGCTCCTCCTGCAGCTGGACGTCGAGGGCCTCCTGCAGGCTCCCCCACACTCTCGCGGCCTGCTCCTCGTGGAGTGCGAGGAAGAGCTGGTCGACACCGGCGAAGTTCGAGTAGAACGCGCCGCGGGTGAAGCCCGCCTGCGCGCAGATGTCCTCGACGCGCTGGCCGATGGTGCCCGTGCCCTCGAAGAGCTCGGCGGCCGCGGCGAGGAGGCGTCGTCGCGTCTCGCTCCTCCGCCGGACCGGAGCCTGCTCGCCTGTGACCACGCCCCCAGCCTATTCGGATCCTTGCGCCGAGTGGGCCTTTTCAGTACGTTTCGTTTCCAATGCATACCGTATCGAAAGCTGAGATGTACGAACCTCGACGGCGACGGTCCCGGTGGCTGCCGACCGCGACCGTCGTGCTCATCGGGGCGGTCCTCGCCTGGCTGAACCGGGTGGAGTGGTGGGGGTGGCTCGTCGTCGCGGCGGCCGCGGTCCTGATCGCGGCCGTCTCGAGGAGCTGGCGGCACCGGCACTGGATGCTGCGTACGGCGGCCTGGGTCGCGTCCGCAGGGCTCGTCGGAGCCGTCGCCCTCGCCGCGGGTCCTCTCCCGGCGACGCGGACGCTCGCCGGTCCGCACACCGCCCCGGTCACGACCCGGCAGGGCGACGTCGTCGGCGTGCACGACGCCGCGGCCGGGGTCGACGCCTTCGCGGGGATCCCCTACGCCGCTCCCCCGGTCGGTCCGCTGCGCTGGGAGGCGCCCCGCCCGGCCCCGCAGCGGTCGGCGACCCTCGTGGCCGACGACTTCGGCCCCTCCGCCGTTCAGCCGGAGCCGACGTTCCTCTCCCGAGCGGCGACCCGCGTGCTCGACCTGCCGCTGGAGGAGACGCTCCTCGGCGGGTACGCGACGGACGAGGACAGCCTCCGCCTGAACATCTGGACGCCGGCCGGCGGGGCGGGCGACTCCAGCCCGGTCCTCGTCTACCTCCACGGCGGCGCGTTCGTCTCGGGGTCCGGCGCCCTCCCCGCCTACGACGGCGCGGCGCTCGCCTCCCGGGGCGCGGTGGTCGTCACCGTCGCCTACCGTCTGGGCGTCCTCGGATTCCTCGCCGGTGATGTGCTCGGCGGCGGCACCCCGGGGAACCAGGGACTGCTCGACCAGGTCGCCGCTCTGCAGTGGGTGCAGGACAACATCGTCGCTTTCGGCGGGGACCCGGGGCGGGTGACGGTCGCCGGCCAGTCCGCCGGCTCCGGCAGCGCCTGCATCCTCGGGGCCTCGCCCCTCGCGGCCGGCCTCCTCCACGGGATCATCGGCGAGAGCGGAGGATGCCTGGGGTCGGCGGGAGATCGCGAGGCCGGCGACCTCTACGACGACGCCGCCACCGCACGGGAGGCGGCTGCGCGCCTGAGCGAGGCCCTCGGCGGGGCGAGCCTGGCCGAGATGAGAGCCCTGCCGGCCGAGCGCATCGTCGCGGCCGCCGCGGGCCTCTCGCAGCACTGGTGGCCCTCGATCGACGGCGTCGTCCTCCCCGACACGCCGCTCGCCGTCTACGAGGCCGGTCGGCAGAACGACGTCCCCCTCCTGCTCGGCAGCAACTCCGACGAGACCTCGCTCGATCTGCTGGGAGGCGTCGACCCGGATCCGGACGCCTACGAGCAGGAGGTGCGCCGGGAGCACGGAGACGACGCGGACCGATTCCTCGCGCTGTACCCGGGTGCCGTCGAGGACCAGGTCGTCGACTCTCGGCTGCGCGCCGACAGCGACCGGACGATGACCGCCCCGATGCGGCTCTGGGCGCTGACGGCCGCCCGGACCGGACGAGCGGGCGTCCACGCCTACATCTTCACGCGCACTCCCCCGGAGAGCGGACTCGAGCGGTTCGGCGCGTACCACGGCGCCGAGGTGATGTACGCGTACGGGAACCTCGGGGCGGACGGCGACGCCGACTACACGGACGTCGACCGCCGGCTCGAGCAGGAGATGACCGCGCGCTGGCTCGCATTCGTCTCCCACGGCGATCCGGACGCCGCCGGCCGCGAGCGGTGGCCGGCCGTCCAGGAGGATCCGGACAGCGTGCTCGAATTCGGCGACGTCGTCCGGGTCGCCGAACGCCCGTCCCCCGACGCGGTCGACTTCTGGCTCGAAGGGACGGGCTGACGCGGGGGCGCTCCTCGCGGCGGAACCTCCGGACAGCGGGGAGCCTTCGCTCAGAGCTGCCCGACGAGGTGCGCCTGCCGACCGTCGCGCGCGAAGACCGGGATGACGGCCAGGGGCGCGTCGGCGACGATCCACTGCCCGCCCTCGTGCTCGGCGCCCGTCGAGAGCTCCGTCCAGCGCGCCCCGGCGGGCAGGTAGACCCGTCGGGAGACGGCTCCGGCGTGCGTGACCGGAGCCACGAGCAGGTCCGAGCCGAAGAGGTACTGGTCGGCCAGATCCCAGGCCTCCGGGTCCCCCGGGAACTCGTGGAACACCGCGCGCAGCACGGGCTGGCCCAGCTCGTGCGCCTCCCGCATCGCCTCGCGCGTGTACGGGCGCAGGGTCTCGCGCAGATGCAGCAGGCGGGTGAGGATCGGCGTGGCCTCCTCGCCGAAGCTCCACACCTCGTTCGCGGCTCCGGTCGCGGCGCGGCGGCTCCCGTCGGCGGCCGTGACCGGGGCCGACGGCGCGCGGTCGCCGTGGAGGCGCATCACCGGGCTGAACGCGCCGAACTGGAACCAGCGCACGAGGAGCTCACGGAACTCCGGATCCGACGGGTCTCCCCCGGCGAATCCTCCGATGTCGGTCGTGAACCACGGGATCCCCGCGACGCCCATGTGGATGCCGGCCGTGATCTGGTGGCGCAGGTCCGCGAAGGTCGAGTGGATGTCGCCCGACCACACGAGCGCACCGTAGCGCTGGCTGCCCGCCCACGCGGTGCGGACGAGGTTGACGATCGCGGTCTCCCCGCCCTCGCTCTGCCCCTCGAAGAAGCCGCGGGAGAACGCCTGCGGGTAGAGGTTGCCGACCTGGACGGCGGGGCCGGCGGCGTAGCGGTAGTTGTCGAAGTCGTAGACGCCGTACTCGGGCTCGGCCTCGTCGAGCCAGAAGAGCCGGATCCCGTGCTCGCCGTAGTTGCGCCGGCACGCCTCCCAGACGAACCTCCGGGCGGCGGGACTCGTCGCGTCGTAAAACGCGCTCGGACCCTCGAACTGCATGTGCAGGTCCAGGCCCCGCTCGGCCTTGACGAGGAGGTTCCCCTTCTTCATCGCGATGTAGTTCTCGGACTCGACCGACACCTGCGGCCAGACCGAGACCATCAGCTCGATCCCGAGCTCGCGCAGCTCGGCGACCATGGCGGACGGATCCGGCCAGAACTCCTCCTCGAAGCGGAAGTCGCCCATGTGCGGCCAGTGGAAGAAGTCGGCCACGATGACGTCCATCGGCAGGCCGCGGCGCCGGTGCTCGCGGGCGACCTCGAGCAGCTGCTCCTGGTTCCAGTAGCGCAGCTTGCACTGCCAGAAGCCGAGGCCGTGCTCGGGCATCATCGGGACGTGCCCGGTCGCGTCGGCGTAGGCCCGGGTGATGTCGGCCGGGGTCTCCCCCGCGGTCACCCAGTAGTCGAGCTGCTGGGAGGACTCGGCGGACCACTCCGTGCGGTTGGCTGCGAAAGTCGCGCGGCCGATCGCGGGGTTGTGCCAGAGGAACCCGTAGCCGCGGCTCGACAGCACGAACGGGACGCTCGACTGGGAGTTGCGGTGCGCGAGCTCGAGCGTGCAGCCCTTCAGATCGAGGATGTCCTGCTGATACTGCCCCATCCCGTACAGCTTCTCGTCGGGGGACGTCTCGAACAGCGCGGTCAGCCGGAAGTCGCCGCCCAGGTGCGGACGCTGCTCGCGGGCGCGCAGCTTGAGCGCTCCCCCGCTCCCGAGCTCTCGGAAGAGCAGCTCCCCCCGACGGTCGTAGAAGGAGAGGGAGCAGGAGAGCTCGTGGTAGCCGGTCTGGTACCCGTAGCCCTCCTGCTGCTCGAGGACGACGGTGATGCCGCCGGCGCGCAGCGTCGCCCGCGGTCCCTCGATCGAGACCTCCGGCGCGTGGCGCTCGGGGGCGATCAGCGCCCAGTCGGTGTCGAGGACCTCCCCGGACCGGCGGGCGCGGACCCGGACGCTGTCCCTCCCCCACGGCTCGACGACGACGGTCTCGCCGTCGCCGCGCCAGACGAGGCGGTCCCCCTCGAGGGCGAACGCGTCGGTGTCCATGTGCTCCTGCTTCCTCGAGTCGGGCACGGCGCTCAGTCCTTGACCGCGCCGGCGGTGACCCCGGCGGCGACGTAGCGCTGGGCCACGATCAGCAGCACGGCGGCCGGGATGGAGGCGATCACGGCGGTCGCCATGATCCCGTTCCAGTTGGTGGTGGTCGATCCGATGTAGCGGTAGAGGCCGAGGGTGAACGGCACGATGCTGTTGCCCGAGGTGAGCGAGTTCGCGTTGAGGAAGTCGGCCCAGGCGAACAGGAACGAGAACAGGCCCGCGGTCACGATCGAGTTCCGGCTCAGCGGGATGACGATCGAGACGAAGGAGCGCCAGTTGCTCGCACCGTCGATCCGCGCGGCCTCGATCAGCTCGTCGGGGATGCCGAGCATGAAGGCCCGGAGGATGATCACCGCGAACGGCACGGAGGCGGTCGCGTCGGCGAGGATCAGGCCCGGATAGGTGTTGAGCAGCCCCAGCGCGTTGTAGATCGCGAACAGCGCGGTGACCAGGACGATCCCGGGGATCATCTGGGCGAGGAGGAACACGAACATCACGACGCCGGTCCCCCGCACCCGGAACTTCGCCATCGCGAAAGCGGCGGGCAGGGCGATCGCCAGCGTCAGGATCACGCAGCCGATCGAGATCACGAGGCTCGTGATGAGGTTCGGCAGCTGCGTCGAGAACGCCTGCACGTACCCGTCGAGGGTCGGGTCGCCGGGGAACAGGCTCGGCGGGGTCTGGATCAGGTTCTGCGGCTTGGTCAGCGAGACGTTGACCATCCAGTAGAGCGGGAAGAGGAGGAAGCCGCAGAGCACGATCGCGATGACCACGTCGATCCCGCGGCGCAGCCCTGTGGTGTGCCGGTTCATCCGAGGTCCTCCTTGCGCTGGGCGCGGATGTAGATCACGCCGAAGACGAGGGCGACGATCACGAGGATCTGGCCGGCCGCCGCACCGACTCCGAACTGCAGGTCGGTGAAGGACTGCTCGTAGGCCCAGGTCGCGAGGGTGTGCGAGCTGTTGGCCGGGCCTCCCTTGGTGAGGATCCAGATGACGTCGAACACCTTGATCGTGTAGACGAGGCCGAGGAGGAGCGTGACGGAGGTCACCGGTCGCAGCAGCGGCCAGGTGATGCTCCAGAAGGACCGCCAGCGCGAGGCGCCGTCCAGTGCCGCGGCCTCGTAGAGGCTCTCGGGGATGCCCTGCAGGCCTCCGTGCAGCAGCACCATGTTGAACGGGATGCCCAGCCAGATGTTGGCGATGATGACCGCCCACAGCGAGACGGACGGATCGGTCAGCCAGCCGACCGGCGTGCCGATCGCGGCGTTCAGGATGCCGAACTGCTGGTCGAAGATCCAGCGCCAGGCCGTCGCCGAGACGATCAGCGGCAGGAGCCACGGCAGCAGGATGAGGGAGCGGAACGTCGCCGAGAGCGGGAACCGGCGGCTGAAGAACAGCGCCAGGGCCATGCCGATCGTGAACTGGCCCACCAGCGAGACCACCGTGAAGACCACGGTGTGCCAGGCGATGCTCGCGAAGATCGGATCGGTGACGACCGTGACGTAGTTGTCGAAGCCGACGAAGGGGGCGATCCCGGTCACGAAGGACGACGGTCCGAAGTCCTGGAGGCTGAGGACGACGCCGCGGATGATCGGGTAGACGAAGAAGACGGCGAGGAAGATCACCACGGGCGCCATGAAGGCGGCGGCGGCGAGGCGGAGGTGGGAGCGGGGTCGGCGGCGGGCGGGCGGCCTGGTGGCCGCCCCGCCCGCGACCGGCGCCGTGAGCACGGCGGGGTCGGTCATGCGGCCGCTACTTCAGGCTCGCCGCGGCGTCGTCGAGGGCCGCCTGCGGCGTCTTCGAGCCGGTCAGCGACTCCTGGATCGCGGTCCAGAGCGCCTTCGAGGTGTCGGGGTAGGCGACGCCGAGGTCGCTGGTGCGTCCCTGCGCGACCGAGATGGCCTCCACCCACGGCTGGAGCGCGGGGTCCTCGGTCGCCTGTTCGGCGGCCGCGTCGGCGTACGGCATGATGTACGACTGGCCGGCCGCCCAGGCCTTCAGGCTGTCGGGCTGGATGACGCACTGCGCGAACTCCGTGGCGAGGGTCTGCTTCGCGGCGTCGGAGGCGACCACCTCGACGAACTCGCCGCCGAGCGGGCTCGGTGCCGCTCCCCCGTCCTTCGCCGGGATCGGCACGACGCCGTAGTCGATGCCCGCCTCGTCGAGGGCGGAGAGCTGCCAGGTGCCGTTGACCATCATCCCGAGCTTGCCCGCGAGGAACTGGTCGCGGACGTCCTGCTGGTTGGCGTTGACGTTCGCCTGCGAGGCCGAGCCGCTCTTCACCAGGTCGGTCCACAGCGCGAGCGCCGAGACGGCGTCGTCGGAGGAGATGTCCTCGAGGGTCGCACCGGAGCCCCAGAAGAAGGGCAGGAACTGGAAGGTGCCCTCCTCGGTGCCGACCGCGGAGAAGCCGAGCCCGGTGACGTCGCCCGCGGTGAGGGCCTTCGCGGCGGTGGTCAGCTCGTCCCAGGTCGTCGGCGGAGTGACGCCGGCTGCCTCGAAGAGCGCCTTGTTGTAGAAGAGCGCGAGGGTGTTCGAGCCGATCGACGAGCCGTAGGTCTTCCCGTCCAGCTGGCCGGCGGCGAGCACGTTCGGGAGGACGTCGCTGGTGTCGAGCCCGGAGGCGGCGTTGTCGACGAGCAGGCCGGTGTCGGCGAACTTCGCGACGTTGGGGTTGTCGAGGACGACCAGGTTCGGCGTGGTCTTCGACGCGGCCGACTGCAGGAGCTTGGTGGTGAGGTCGGGGTCGGAGGTGCGCTCGAGGGTGATCCCGGTCGAGGCCTCGCAGCCGGCCAGGAGCTGGCCGTAGGGGGAGGACGCGTCGTACTGGGTGAAGCTGTCCCAGAGGGTGAGCGACTTCGACGAGTCGTCGCCCGCTCCCTGTGCGCTGCACGCGCTGAGGGCGACTCCGGCGATGAGGACGAGGGAGGCGGCGCCTGCGGCTCGTCGGATGCTGTTCTTCACGGTATTCCTCTCTGAATACGGTCGGAACGAGCGGAGCGCTCGCGCCGGGAAGACCCTCCGGGGGCGCCCGCTGGGGCGGTCCGTCCGGAAGTCGTGGCGAGCCTAACCGAGTCGGAGAACCGGTTCAATAGATTCCGGAGAACCGGTTCACCGATCGCCCGGGGAACGCTCCGGACGACCCGGCGACGTCAGCCGCGCGCCCGCCGCCACGAGGGGACGACGCCCCGGCTGGTGCCCGGCGAGAAGGGCGCGGTGGTGCCGAGGTCCACGACCACCGCGGGCAGCAGCTCCGTCACTCCCGGAGTCGCGGTGCCGGCGAGCTCGTCGAGCACCAGGTCGACCGCCCGCGAGACCATCTCGTCGCCGGGCAGGTCCACCACGGTGACCGGCTGGTCGGCGTGCCGCATCACCGCCTCCGGGGCGATAGTCATGATCGAGCAGTCCTCCGGGACGCGCAGGCCCAGGCCGCTGAGGCGCTGCAGGAACGGCTCGAGCACGCCCGGCCCGTGCGTGACCACGGCGCTCAGGCCGGGGAGCTGCTCCTGCGCCTGCTCGAACCAGTCGTCGACGTCGTCGGTGCTGGGGATGACGGCTCCCCGCACGCCGCGCAGGCGGCACTGGTCGAGGAAGCCCTCGCGGAACCGCAGGGCGAAGGCGTAGCCGCTCTCGTAGGCGTCGGGGCCCATCCCGAGGACCGCGATCTCGACGTGCCCGAGGTCGGCGAGGTGGTCGACGGCGACCCGCGCCGCGCCGTCGAAGTCGAGGTCGATCGCGCTGAACGGGCTGCCCTCGCCCGGGTAGCCGACCAGCGCGGTCGGCAGGCCGATGCTCGCGAGGACCGGCAGCCGGGGGTCGTCCCGGCGGATGTCCATCACGACGAGCGCATCGGCGAGGACGTCGCGCGCGAGCTCCCCCTCGCCCGTGCCCATCATCAGCAGGTCGAAGCCGCGGGCGCGGGCCGCGTACATCGCCGCCCGCACGAAGCGCATGAAGACGTCGACATCGGTCTGCCGCGACTCCGGATCGACGGAGGCGAAGAAGCCGAGGATGTTCGTGCGCCGCAGCGCCAGGGCCCGCGCCATCGGGTCGGGCCGGTAGCCGAGCCGCTCCACGCTCGCGAGCACGCGCAGGCGGGTCGCCTCCGGGAGCTTCTTGTTGCCGGAGAGCACGTAGGACACCGTGCTGCGGGCCACCCCCGCATCGGCCGCGACGTCGCGAATGGTCACCATGGGCTCAGCGTAGTGAGGGCCCGGCGACGGGAGGGCCCGCCGGCGACCCCCTCGACCGGCGGGCAGCAGCGTGCACACCCGGGCGGTCCGGCCGTCCCGCCGTGGGTGGAGAGCCGTCCGCCGCGAGCCGCGCGACGGCGCCGACGGACGCAGGCCGCGGACGAGCAGTCGGTCACGGTTGCGCACGGGTCCGACGGGCACGTACGGTCGACCCGTACCTCGTCGCGAGCCGCGACGTCGGTGCGGCCGCCACACCGGCCGATCCAGCGGCTCGCGGTCACGGGGGCTCCCCGCACGGAAGACGGACTCTTGCGCCCCAGCACCGGTACTGCGTCCACGACGCAGCAGCTGCTCTCGCACTGACGTCCCCCGTGCCCGCCCCTCAGGGGCGAGCCGTTGCTCCTTCGGAGCCCGGTGGTCGTCGTGCGCCGACACCGACCCCTGGAGCACCGTGCCCTCCACTTCCCGCACCACCCCGCCTGCCGTCGTCCTCCACGACTGCACGTTCGCCTGGCCCGACGGCTCCGTCGTCCTCGACCGCGTGACCACTGCGTTCGGCCGCGGGCGCACCGGTCTCGTCGGCGCGAACGGCGCCGGCAAATCCACCCTCGTCCGCCTCGTCACCGGCGGCCTCTCCCCCACCGCCGGGAGCGTCTCGACGACGGGACCCGTCGACCTGCTGCCCCAGCGCCTCCGGCGAGGGCCCGACGACACCGTCGCCGATCTCCTCGGGATCCGGCATCGCCTGGACGCTCTGCACGCGATCCTCCGCGGCGACGCGGATCCGCGGCACTTCGAGGTGCTCGCGGACGACTGGGACCTCGAGGCCCGGGCGCTCGCCGCACTCGGCGACGCCGGGCTCGACCTGGAGGAGGCGGACCTGCTGCGGCCGGTCGCGACCCTCTCCGGAGGGCAGGCCGTCCTCACGGCCGCGACCGGCGTCCGGCTGCGCGGCCGGCCGATCGCCGTGCTCGACGAGCCGACGAACGACCTCGACCGGCGCTCCCGAGGGCTTCTGCTCGACCTGGTCGACCGGTGGCGCGGGACGCTCGTGCTCGTCAGCCACGACCGGGAGCTGCTCGAGCACGTCGACGAGATCGCGGAGCTGCGCGACGGGGCGGTCCGCACCTCGGGCGGGACGTTCTCGGCGTTCGAGGAGCGGCTCGCCCTCGAGCAGGCGGCCGCGGAGCGCGATCTGCGCGACGCCGACCGGCTTCTCCGCGCCGAGCGGCGGCAGCGCATCGAGGCCGAGACGACCATCGCCCGCCGGGCGCGGGCGGGGGCGCGATCGGCGGAGTCGATGCCCGCGATCCTCGCGAACGCGCGGAGAGGACGAGCCGAGGCGACCGCGGGACGGCTGCGCTCCGGGCACGGGGCCGCGGAGGCGCGGGCGCGCGAGCAGGTCGACGCAGCGTCGCGAGCAGTCCGGGACGACGACCGGGTTCGCCTCGACCTGCCGGACCCCGGGGTCGCGGCCGGGCGCCGTCTGGCGGAGGTGACGGTGCGCGGCCGGACGACGGTGCTCCAGGGGCCGGAGCGGATCGCCGTGGTCGGCGCGAACGGGACGGGGAAGACGACCCTGCTCGAGCACCTCGTCGGGGCGCCGGGTGCGCGGGAGCATCCGCTCGCCGGCACCACGGCCCGAGCGCTGACGGAGCGGGTCGGCTGGCTCCCCCAGCGCCGCGAGGGCCTCCTCGACGAGGAGGCCACCGTGCGGGAGCACGTCTCCCGGGCCGCGCCGGATCGTCCGGCGGTCGAGCTGCGGAACGCCCTCGCGCGGCTCCTGGTGCGCGGCGACGTGGTCGATCGGAGGATCGCGTCGCTCTCGGGCGGCGAGCGGTTCCGCGTCGCGCTCGCCGGGCTCGTGCTGGCGCAGCCCGCTCCGCAGCTGCTCGTGCTGGACGAGCCGACGAACGACCTCGATCTCGCCACGACCGACCACCTCGTCGACGTTCTCGCCGCCTGGCGGGGTGGCCTGGTCGTCGTCAGCCACGACGAGGCGATCCTCGACCGGCTCGGACTCCACTCCCGAGTGGTGCTCGACGCGGAGTGACGGCTGGTCCCCCGGCCCCCGGCGGTTCTGGCCTCGACCGGGCCCCTGCCGCCGGGGAGACTGGCCGGGCCCCTCCCGCCCCCAGCGAACGGACCGACGTGCTCACCGGACTCAGCGCCTTCCCCCTCACACCGCTCCGCGACGACAGCATCGACGAGCGGTCGTTCGCCGCTCTCGTCGGGCGGCTCGCGCGGGCGGGAGTCGACTCGATCGGCGCACTGGGCTCGACCGGCTCGGCTCCGTACCTGGACCGCGGCGAGCGCCGGCGCGCCGCCGAGATCGCCGTCCGCAGCGCCGGCCCGGTGCCGGTCGTGGTCGGGATCGGGGCGCTGCGCACCTCGCAGGTGCTGGCGCTCGCCGAGGATGCGCAGAGCGCCGGGGCGAGCGCGGTGCTCCTGGCGCCGCTCGGCTACCAGCCGCTGACGGACGAGGACGTGCTCGGGCTCTACGAGGACGTGACGGCTCAGCTCTCGGTGCCGCTCGTCGTGTACGACAACCCCGGGACGACGCGCTTCTCCTTCTCCGACGACCTCTACGGGGCCGTCGCCCGGCTGCCGCAGGTCGCCTCCCTCAAGATCCCCGGCGTGCCGGAGGGACCGGGCGCCGCGGCGGCGCGCGTCAGCGAGATCCGGGCGCGGGTGCCGGAGGGGGTCACTGTCGGGGTCTCGGGGGACGCCGCGGGTGCGCGCGGGCTGCTCGGCGGCTGCGACGCCTGGTACTCGGTGATCGGCGGCATCCTCCCGCGGACGGCGCTGTCGATCGCCCGGGCGGCGCAGTCGGGCGATGAGGCGGCGGCGATCGCGGGATCGGCACGCCTGCAGCCCGTCTGGGACCTCTTCGCGGAGCACGGCGGCAGCTACCGCGTGGTCGCGGCGATGGCGGAGCAACTCGGTCTCGCCGAGGCGCGCTGCCTCCCGCGTCCGGTCCGCGGGCTCGGTGCACGGGCGCGGGCCCGGGTCGCGGAGGTCCTGGCGGAGCTGGGGCCGGTGCTGGAGTGATCCGCGGGCGGGTCGGCGGGAGGACGGCTCGGACGGCGTGGTCGTTCCGGACAGCTGGAGGGGCGGGCCGGGGATGTCCCCGACCCGCCCCTCCGGCGGAGCACGCGACCTCAGCAGGCCTTGGACGCGCGGTAGGTGTTGCGTCCCGCCGCCACGAACAGCGCGTCGAGGACTCGGGCCTTGCCCGGCGCCACGGAGTAGCAGCTGCCGTCGAAGTCGGCGATGATGTCGGCCTTGCGCTCGACCGTGCTCGACCCGCAGTTGCGGAAGACGAGAGCGCGCTGGCGCAGGACGCCCTCGGGTCCGAGGGTGGCGCCGGTGGCCACCTCCTGGGCTCCGCACGCGTAGTTCCCGGCGCTCACGTACTGTCCGTTCGCGACCTCGGCCGCGGAGGCGGGCGTCGCGACAGCGACGACGCCGACGGAGGCGATGGCGCCCGTGAGGGCGAGGGTGGCAAGAGTTCGTCGAAGAGTCATGGTCGTTTCTCCTTCTGCTTCTCGGTCCCTTCACGCTGGCACCGGTCCGCCGACGAGCGCGAGGAACCTGGGAGCCTTCACACCGGGGGGCCAGACCGGTGCGGGGAAGTGCTCCCGAACGGGGCGAAAGGGTCGGAACCGGCGGGGCGGACGATCAGGAACGGGCCTCTCCTACGCCTCCTGAGCGCCTCGATCCGCCGCCGATGCGGTCGCCGAGCCGCCGACCGTTCCGTCCGTGCGGCGTCGTCCCTCCGTCGTCCCGCGACTGGCGCGCATCGACGGGTCGTCCGGCCGGTCCTCCGGCTAGCGTTGCAGGCACACCCCCCGCCGACCCGGACCGCTCCGCCGACCTCGTCGGTTCGCGGTCCCTGCACGAGGAGCCCCCGTGTCCCCCGACGATTCAGCAGTACCCCCCTCTCGAACTCCCGGCCTCCGGCGGCGCGCCGTCATCGGCGGCGCCCTCACGGGTGCTCTCGCTCTGGGCGCGGCGACGCTCCCGGCCGCCTCCGCCTCCGCCTCCCCCGTGCCCGGCCTGCCCGGGGAGAGGACCCGCACGATCAACGTGAGGACGAAGAACCGCGGCGTGCTCTACGACGTCCTCACGGTCTCGATCGCGGGCGACCTCGCGCGGATCTTCGTGCCGCAGACGGTGAAGCCGCGGCAGGCCGCGGCGGTACCGGTGATCTGGTTCATCCACTCCGCGCAGGCCGACCACACCTCGCTGTCCAGCGTCTTCGCGTACCCGGCCGAGCTCGCCGTCGAGCGGGGCGCCATCGCGATCTGCCAGACGCTCGGCGGAACGATCTGGACCAACGACACCGCGCAGAAGCACCAGCGGAACGGCTACGCCTACCTCTCCGGCCAGTTCACGATCGCCGCCAGCTACCTCTGGGCGATGTCGGCCGGCGGCGCGCTCGCGTGCGAGGACTACGGCGCGCGAGTCTTCCCCGGCATCAACGGCGTCTACCTGGTCAACGGCGTCTACGACCTCCGCGACACCCACGACCGCACGACGCGGGGCCGCTTCTCGATCGGCGGTGCCTTCGGCGGCAGCACCGCTCAGATCGACTCCCACAACCCGAAGCGGCTGCCCGCCTCCGCCTGGGCCGGCGCGAACATCCGCGCGGTGGTGTCCGACACGGCCCACCCGGACCCGAGCGTGCCGCCGGCACTGCACGGGCTCGCCCTCGTGAAGAAGGCGACGGCCACGGCCAGGGAGGCGACCGTCCGGACGCACGCGCTCGGCCACAACGCACCGTCGTGGGTGAACCAGGACGGCATCGATGCGATCTTCCGCTGGCACGCCGGGCTGGCCGCCGCGCCGGCGCCGTCGGCGACGCCGACCCCGACGAAGACCCCCGTCGTCCGCCCGTCCACCGCGGGCCGCTGGGACTTCGACCAGGCGGACGCTCCGTACGCGGGAGGGTCGGGGTCCCCGTTCCGACCCCGCTGAGCGGTCAGGACGCGACGGCGTCCCTCGGGATGCGCTGACCGTCACGGGCCCGCGGCGGGAGCGCTCGGCCGCAGTGAGACCGGGCCTACGTCCCCTCCGCGGAGTTCCGCGGCGCCCTCTTCCGGACAGGGCCGCTAGAGGACATTGTCAGCGGCGGGACGGCCGTGCCACGGTTCGAGGACGGCCGATGAGGGCCGTCCCGATCGAAGGCAGCACATGCGCTCCAGCACCGTCCCTCGTCCGCCCGCCGTCGAGGACGGCACGTCGCAGCCGCGGGATCCAGGAGCGGCGCGGCGGCTCCGGCGGGGTCTGCTCGGGTTGACCGCGGCCGTCGCGCTCCTCGTCGGCACCGCCGTTCCTCTCGCGGCGGTCGCCGCTCCGTCCGCCCCTGTCCTCGGGGTGGCGGCCTGGGGAAGCGGCACCGACGGGAAGACCACGGTCCCGGCCGGGGTCGAGGGTGTCCTCTCCCTCGCCGCGGGCCGGACCCACAGCCTCGCCGCGAACGGCGACGGCGGGGTCGTCGCCTGGGGCCGCGGGTCGTACGGGCAGACCAGCGTCCCCGACGGTCTCACGGGGGTCGTCGCGGTCACCGCCGGCGACTACAGCAGCCATGCGCTGAAGAGCGACGGGACCGTCGTCTCCTGGGGCTACGACGGCGACGGGCAGGTGTCGAGGAGTGCCGCGCTGACCGGGATCGTCGCGATCTCGTCCTCCCGCGACAACAGCCTCGCGCTCGGCAACGACGGCACCGTCACGTCGTGGGGCAGCAACGGGCTGGGCGAGGGCCTGGTCCCGGCCGGCCTCGGAGGCGTCACGGCCATCGCCGCGGGCCAGCGCCACAGGCTCGCCGTGTCCGGCGGAAGGGTGGTCGCCTGGGGCTGGGACCTCTACGGGCAGACCGACGTCCCCGCGGGGCTCGAGGGCGTGGTGGCCGTTGCGGCCGGAGAGACCCACAGCCTCGCGCTGAAGGAGGACGGCACCGTCGTCGCCTGGGGCGCGAGCTCCGATTCGGTCGTCGTCGACTACGGCCAGACCACGGTGCCGGAAGGCCTGTCCGGGGTCGTGGCGATCGCCGCCGCATCCGACTACAGCCTCGCGCTGAAGGGCGACGGCACGATCGTCGGGTGGGGCCGGAGCTCGGCCGGGCAGCTGCAGTTCCCCGCCGGCCTCGCCGGCACGACGGCTCTCGCAGCCGGACCCGATCACGTGCTCGCCCGGGGCCCGCGTCCCGTCCTGACGGCGGACGCTCCTCCCGCGTCCGGGCCGCTCGGAGCGGCCGCCTCGTACACCTTCGCGGCCGACCGCCCCGCCTCGTTCGCGATCGCCTCCGGCTCCCTCCCCGACGGCCTGACCCTCAGCGCGTCCGGGCTCCTCTCCGGCACGCCGACGACCGCGGGGACGTCCACCTTCGCCGTCTCCGCGCGGAACCCCTTCGGCTCCACCGTCGGGGCCTCGCACACGTTCGCCGCGGCGGAGACGACGGTCGCGCCGACCCTGGCCGGCGACCCGCCCGCCGCGACGGTGGGCACCCCGTACGACTTCGACTACAGCGTGACGGGCACACCGGCGCCGACGGTCTCGCTCGTCTCCGGAACGCTCCCCGCCGGCCTGAGCCTCGATGATCGTGGCGGCCTGACCGGGACGCCGACGACCGCCGGCCGCTCCACCTTCACCCTGCGGGCTCAAAACGCTGCGGGGAGCGCGGAGACCACCAGCACCGTCGTCGTCTCCCCCGCCGCCGCTGCACCGGCGATCTCCGGCACCCCCGGGCCGGGCGTCGTCGGCACCCCCTACGACTTCGGCTACACCGTCTCGGGCTTCCCCGCGCCGTCGGTGGCCGTCTCCTCCGGTGCGCTCCCGTCCGGCCTCACCCTGACTCCGGCCGGGCGCCTGACCGGGACTCCGTCCGCGCCGGGCACCTTCACGTTCACGCTGACGGCCCGCGCCGGCACCGCCTCCGCGGAGACCACCAGCACCGTCACCGTCTCGTCGCCGACGGTCGCGCCGACCCTCTCCGGGACGGTCGCGGCCGGCGTCGTCGGCTCGGCCTACGACTTCCGCTACGCGGTGAGCGGCACGCCCGCTCCGTCGGTCTCCCTGGTCTCCGGCGCACTGCCCGCCGGGCTCACCCTCGACGCGACCGGGCGCCTCTCCGGGACGCCGACCACGGCCGGGACCACCACCTTCAGCATCCAGGCCGCGAACTCGGCGGGCACGGCTCGGGCGACGAGCACGCTGACGGTCTCGCCGAAGCAGGTCGCGACGAAGGCCGATCTGCGCGTCTACCTCTCCGGGCCGGCCTCGGCGGTGAAGGGGAGGACGCTCACCTACGCCCTCATCACGACGAACGCCGGTCCGGTTGCGTCTGGGTCGGTCTTCTCGCAGGTCGTCCTGCCCGCGGGTGTGCAGTTCGTCTCGGCGACCGGCTCGTACACCAGGGTCGGGAACGTCGTGGTGTTCCAGCGGGCCGGCCTGGCGGACGGGCGGACCGTGTCGGAGAAGATCACGGTGAGGGCGGCCGTCTCGGGCACGGCGACCGCGCTGGCGGCGGCGTTCTCGACGAAGACGCCCGACCCGTCCATCCGCAGCAACGCGGACACGACGAGCACGACGATCCGCTGACCGCGGGAGCGTGACGGCGGGCGGTCCCTCGCGGGCCGCCCGCCGTTCTCGGTGCGGGAGCGTCGAGGTCCGCCGCGTCCGCGCCTCGTCTTCGACCGCTAGCCGGCCCGAGGGCGGTAGAAGCGCACGACCGGGAGGGCAGCCGTCGGAGCCTCGCGCACGACGATCTCGAGGCGCTGGATCAGGGCCGGGACGGTCGGCGTGGTCTCGAGCCGGCACTCGAGCTCTCCGTCGCGGCCCGGCAGGAGGAAGGCCGCCTGCGCCGCGGAGGCGCTCCAGAGCAGCCGCTCCACCAGCGGCCTCGCGGTCGGGTCCTCGGCGAGCCCGCCGATCTCCGCGATCGCCGTGGCGAGGCGGCGGGCGCGCACGTCGGCCGGCACATCGCTCAGCAGGTTTGGGCTGAACAGGGCGCCGCTGCCCGGCTCCCCCGCCCGGGTGAGGTCTCCCGCGACGATCGCGGCCTCGACGGCGGCGGCCGCGGCGAGCGTCCACGGGAGGAGGGTGATGGTCCGCGCCGGAGGAGCGGTGTCCTCGAGGGCGGCGCGGAGGAGTCCCGTCGCGGCGGCGGCGAGCTTCGCCCCGTTCGCGGTCGCGAAGACCACGGCCCCCAGGCCCGACTCCAGATGCCACCGCATGTTCGACGACCAGCCCGGCAGGCCGCCGGAGTGGTGGGCGATCCCGCCGAAGCGGACGTCGTGCTCGACGACGAGGCCGAACCCGTACGCGGAGCCGTCGAGCGTGCTCTCGACGGCGCGAGGGCTCAGCGCGGGGACCGGCGTCCAGCCGCGCTGCATCTCGCGGCGGGAGGCACGGCTCAGCACCGGGTCGTCGTCCGCGCCGTCCTCGCCCTCGAACGCGGAGGAGAGCCAGCCGCTCCAGCGGGCGATGTCGCCGACCGTGCTGAACATGCTCGCGGCGCAGGCGCCCGCTCCGGTGCCGGTCACGGGGCGGGGCACCCAGGTCGCTCCGTCGTCGAAGGTGCTGAAGCCGGCCGCCAGGTCGGTGCCGTCGGGGTAGTCGCCGCTGTCGTAGCGGGTGTCGTGGAGGCCGAGCGGCTCGAGGATCGTCCGCGTCGCGAAGGACGGGAAGTCCTCCCCGGTCACGTTCTCGACGAGCACGCCGAGCAGCCAGAAGCCGATGTTCGAGTACTGGTAGACCTCACCCGGCCGCTCCGTGAAGGTCAGCCCGCGGCCGACGACCTCGAGGAACTCCTCCCGCGTCAGAGCCATGACGTCGTCGGCCCAGCCGTTGTCCTCCGGGAGACCCGAGCAGTTGCTGAGGAGCATCCTGACCGTCACGGGCAGCGGCAGGCCCGCGGAGTCGAGCGGGTCGGTGAACTCCGGCACGTGGTCGGCGACGCGGTCGTCGAGGCGGAGCAGCCCGCGGTCGCGCAGGATCAGCACCGCCGCCGCCTCGAAGCTCTTCGACATGGAGGCGATGCGGTGCACGGTCCCGGGCCCGGGAGCGGCGCCGTCGAGGCGGTGCTCGCCGCGGCCGTGGTGGGCGAGCAGCCCGGTGCGGTCGAACAGGGCCCAGCTCACCGAGGGGGCCGGCGGCGCCTCCCCGTCGAACCACCGGGCCAGCCGGTCCTGGAGCGGCGGGGAGAGGAGCGTCGGCGGAGGGAGCGTCATGCCCTCATCCTCCCGCACGCGGCACAGGCCGCCGCGGTCCTGCGGGTCACCACGGGAGGACGCCGTCGGGGCTCAGCCAGTCCGGGCGGCTCCCCTCGACCGCGTCCAGGACGTCCTCCTGCGGGCCGGTCGCCGGTCTCCGCGGCGACGATGATCCGGTCGTCGACGGGAGCGGAGGGACCCGCCGTGCATCCGGCGAGCATCCCGATCAGCAGCACTCCCCCGGCGATGCGCGCCCCCCTCGGACCCGTCCGCTCACCGTCGAGCGTCGCGGCGATGGCCGCTCCGGCGGGCTGACGGGTCCCGGCGAGAGCCCGGAGCGACTGCCGTCACCTGCGAGCCGGACGAGGAACTTCTCAGGTCCTCTTGCGTGTCGCAGGCGCGGAACCTAGTTTTGTCGAACCGGTTCGAAGCACTGTTGCTCCGACCCCGGACCGACGCCCGCCGTCGTCCGGCCGGCTGTCCCCACAGAAAGTGACCAGCGTGACAACGATGTCCTCCCCGAGGCGCGGCACCCGCTCCCTCGCCCTCGCGCTGAGTGCCGCGACACTCGCCGCCCTCGCCGTCGCTCTCCCGAGCGCCGAGTCCGCCTCCGCGGCCGACACCTCCGTCCCCGCCGACGCGCTCATCCTCCAGTACGACTTCGAGCAGGGGCAGGTGTCCGGATCCACGGTCGCCGACCTCTCGTCGAAGAAGCTCGACGGCACCGTCGTCAACAGCGCGAGAGCGACGTACGTCGCGGGTCGGAAGGCCGGTACGACCGCGATCGACCTTCCCGGGGGCGCGGCGGACTCGACCTCCGCGCCGTACCTGACCGTGCCGAACGGGCTCTTCCAGGGCGTGACGCAGACCACCGTCTCCGCCTGGACGAAGTGGTCCGGCACCGGAGGCTTCCAGTGGCTGTGGTGCCTGGGCATCAGCCCCGACGCCGCGTCGGCCTTCGCTCCGTCGTTCGACGGCGGCAGCGCCCGCGCGATCATCAAGCAGCTGAAGGACGGCGGCGAGACCGGAGTCTCCAGCTCCTCGCCGCTGCAGAAGGACCAGTGGGTCAACGTCACCGCGACGATGGACGGCACGACCGTGACCCTGTACCTCAACGGTCTGCAGGTCGCGACGGCTCCCGCCTCCGTCGACCTCGCGAAGCAGCTCTACTCCGCCTCCGCCTCCAAGAGCGGCAACATCGGCCGGGCGCTCTGGAACGTGCACCCCTACTTCGACGGAGCGATCGACGACTTCCGCGTCTACAACCGGGCTCTGACCGCCGCTCAGGTCCGGGGTCTGGCGGGCGACGCCGCGCCGGCCGTCACCGGCGTTCTCTCGACGAGCGTCGCGGTCACCACCGGCATCGGCGTCGCGCCGGCCCTGCCGGGGGTCCCCGCCACCTACTCCGACGGCGTGAACCGCGACGCCCCGGTCACTTGGGAGAGCGTCCCCGCCTCCGCGTACGCGAAGCGCGGCACCTTCACCGTGAAGGGCACCGTCATCGGCCTCGGCACCGCGGTCACGGCGACCGTCACGGTGCGCGCACTCGACGAGATGACCATCGACCTCGGCGCGAGCACAGGGGAGTTCATGGGCGGCGCGTCCGGCACCCTCTACGGGGTCTACGGCGAGGGCCTCCCCTCCGACAACCTCCTCGAGGGGATCGACCTGCGCACGGTCTCGACCAAGGCGCAGGACGGGCCGCAGCATCCGGGCGCGGACGCGCTGAGCGTCGCGAAGGCCGTCGCCGACACCTCGGACGGCGACACCTACATCTACATGACGGACATCTACCGCGGCTTCCCCTACGAGTGGCCGGGCAGCACTCCCCAGGAGAAGCTGGCCGACTACCAGGCGAAGATCGCCACGCAGGTCGACCAGGTGCTCGCGCTCCCCGAGGAGTACCAGGACAACATCGTGTTCGTGCCGTTCAACGAGCCCGAGGGCAACATGTTCGGCAACGGGAAGTGGAGCTACGACGGGAAGAGCTGGCTGGAGGACCCGACCGCGTTCTTCGCGGCCTGGGACAGCACCTACGCGCTGATCCGCGACAGGATGCCCGACGCCCGCATCGCCGGACCGAACACCAGCGTCCTCTACAACCAGGTCCGCGGGTTCATGACCCACACGCTCGAGCAGGACACCGTCCCCGACGTGATGACCTGGCACGAGCTGAGCGCCCCGGGTGAGATCCGCACCAACGTCGACCGCTTCCGGGCCTGGGAGGACGAGCTGTACGCGGGCACGTCCTACGCCGGGAAGCACCTGCCGGTGAACCTCAACGAGTACGCCTTCAACTACCACACCTCCGTGCCCGGCCAGATGGTCCAGTGGATCAGCGCGCTCGAGGACAAGAAGGTCGACGGCGACATCGCCTACTGGAACATCGACGGCAACCTCTCCGACTCCGCGGTGCAGGCCAACCGCGCCAACGGCCAGTGGTGGCTCCTCAACGCCTACGCCTCGATGACCGGCGACACCGTCGCGGTCACACCGCCCAAGCCCGGCCAGAGCTACACCCTCCAGGGCGTCGCGACCCTCGACACCGCGGCCAAGCAGGCGAGAGCCCTCTTCGGAGGCGTCGGCGGCTCGCAGAAGGTCGCGTTCGAGCGCATCCCGGCCGCCACCTTCGGCTCGAAGGTCCACGTGGAGGTCAGCGAGATCCGCTGGACCGGCCAGGTCGGCGACTCGGGAGCCCCGCAGACGGTGAAGGAGTTCGACGCGTCCGTCGTGGACGGCGCCCTCTCGCTGGACTTCGGCGGATCCCTGCCCGCGCTCGACGTCGACTCCGCCTACGAGGTCGTCCTGACCCCGGGCGCCAACGCGTCGTCGCCGTCCGCCTCGCCCGTCGACTTCCGCCAGAAGTACGAGGCCGAGGACGCCCGCTACACCGGATCGCGGAACCTCAACGGACCCGAGGGCTCGCCGACCAACGTCGGCGGCTTCTACACCTCGGGCGGACGCAACGTCGGCGGGATCCGCACCGGCGGCGACCTGAAGCTCGACTTCGCGGTCACCGTCCCGAAGGACGGCGAGTACGACCTCAGCGTCTTCGCCAACTCCCTCAACACCTACGCCGCCAACGCCCAACAGGGTCCGATCAACGCGTTCCTGCGCGTCGACGGCGCTGCGGAGCAGGAGATCCTCCTTCCGCTGGCCTACAAGTTCGTGGTCTGGGACCACGCGGACACCAAGGTGAAGCTGACCGCCGGCACCCACACGATCTCGCTCGCCGCGAAGAACCTCGCCGGCACGAAGTCGACCGTGGGCGACGCGATCGTCGACAAGATCGAGCTCTCCCTCCCCAGCGCGGCCGCCGCGACCTCGATCCACGAGGCCGAGACCGGCACGCTCGAGAACGGAGCGACGGCCGACTACTCCCGCGCCGGCGTCTCCGGCTCGGGCACGGCGACGCTCACCAGCGGCGCCTCCACCACCGTCTGGGGCTACTCCGCGAAGGACGCGCCGTCCTCCGTGACCGTGGACACCCTGGGCGGCGGCACCGGCGACCTCTACGTGAACGATGTGAAGGTCGGGCCGGTGGGCGCGAGCTCGACCCGTCAGGTCTTCCTCTCGGGCGGCGTGAACAAGATCGAGGTCGTCGGCACGAGCGGCACGCTTCTCGTCGATCGGATCGTCATCGGAGCGAGCGCGAACCCGCCCGCGACGACGAGCTATGAGGCGGAGGCGGCCACGATCACCGGCCCCGCCACGGTCCGCGACCTGTCCTTCGCGTCGGGCGGCAAGGCCGTCGGGAACATCGGGGGCGGACGCGACGGCGACTCGACCCTGACCTTCGGCGACGTGAAGGCCGAGCAGGACGGGACGTACGCGCTCACGCTGCGCTACTCCAACGAGGAGCAGTCCCCCGCGACGCACTACAACCCCGACCCGCTCGCCCGCCACGCGGACATCACGGTCAACGGAGTGACGCAGCGCGTGCTCTTCCCGCACACGTTCCACCAGAACCAGCTGTGGGACCTGAGCGTGCCGGTCACGCTCAGGAAGGGCTCGAACACCATCGCGATCACCTCGAAGGAGCTCCCGGGCTTCGACGGGACGACCTACCTCTCCGACACCTTCCCCGGCGTCCTGCTCACCTCGCAGTACGCGCCCAACATCGACAGGATCTCGGTCACGCCCTTCGTCGGGCGGACCACGAGCCTGACGGTGACCGGCACGGCGGCCTCGCGCTGCACCGCGGGGAAGGTCACGATCACGGGGACGGCGACCAACACCAGCGCGGTCGCCGCTGACATCACGATCGGCTCGGCCTGGGGCACGAAGACCTTCACCGGGGTCGCTTCCGGCAAGACGGTCTCGGCCGCCTTCAGCACCCGCGCTGCGAGCGTCGGAGCCGGCGCTCTCGACGTGCGGATCGCGGGGACGGTCGACGGCGCTGCGGCGAGCGGATCCACGGCACCGGCCTACGGTGCGGCGCGCTGCGGCTGATCCGTCCAGAACGCCCTGACGCGGCCGGGCACCTCGTGCGCCCGGCCGCGTCGGCGTGTCGTCGGGACCGGAGGTTCCCCGACGGGGACGAGCGCGCCGTGGACGAGCAGAGCGCCGGAGCCGCAGCGTCCGGTCCTCGGGCCGCGGACGCGGCGCCCGAGTTGCGTGCGCCGCGCCGCACTGCCACTCTCGACACGGTTCGAGCGGGGGTGGAGATGGCCACGATCGGAGACGTCGCGAAAGCGGCAGGGGTCTCGCGCAGCACGGTGTCGTACGTCCTCTCCGGCAAGCGCAGCATCTCCCCCGAGACGCGCAAGCGCATCGAGGACGCGATCGCCGAGCTCGACTTCACGGTCAACGCCGGAGCACGGGCGCTCGCGACGCGCCGCACCATGGCGCTGGGCCTGCTCGTCCACTTCGACCCGGACGAGTTCGCGCCCGCGATGGTCGAGTACGTGCTCCCCATCACGGCCCGCGCCCGCGAGCTCGGCTACGACGTGCTGCTGGCCACCGAGGCCGACGGGGCGGCTGCCGTCCGCCGGCTCACGCGCTCCGGTCAGGTCGACGGACTGATCCTCCTGAGCGTCGCGGACGACGACGACCGGCTGCCCGTCCTGCGCGCCTCGCGGAGGCCCGGTGCCGCCCTCGGGGTGCCCGCGGACGCCTCCGGGGTGGACGTCTTCGACCTCGACTTCGGCGACGCGGCCCGCCTGCTGATCGAGCACCTGGGCACCCTCGGGCATCGGAGCATCGGTCTCGTCACCCCTCCTGAGCGCGTCTTCGACCGCGGAGGGACCTACGGGCTCCGGTTCCGCGAGTCGGCTCTCGAGACCGCCGGTCGGCTCGGGATCGAGCTGGTGCTGCGCCCGGCCGCCACCGCCGCCGACGCCGTCGAGCCGATGGTCACGGCGTTCCTCGACGACCACCCCGGTCTCACGGCGCTGGTCGTCCACAGCGACCGGACCATCGCGATGCTTCCCGCGATCCTGGGCCGACGCGCTGTCGCCGTGCCCGGGCAGCTGTCCGTCGTGAGCCTGTACTCGGCCGAGTTCGCCCGCGACTTCTCGCTCCCCTACAGCTACGTCGAGACGGGTGCCGCCGAGCTCGGCGCGCACCTGGTCGACACGCTCGTCGAGCGGATCGAGCAGCCGTCCCGCGGCGAGGAGCCGTCGATCCGCCTCCTGCCCGCGCGTCTCGTCGACCGCGGGAGCGCCCGCGCGGTCTGAGGACCGCTCCGGAGCCCCCGAGGCCCTGTCAGAATCGCGAGGCGACCTCGTAGAGGACCTCGTCGTCGCCCGCGTAGACGCCCTCGCGCCGCGGCCAGTGCGCGATCACGTCCGTGAAGCCGAGCTCCTCCGCCCGGCCGGCCATGTCCTCGAACCGGGCGACGCTCTCGAGGGAGTAGTCGCTCCCGGAGTCGAGCGAGAGGTGGCGCTCGACGGTGCGCGGATCGCGCCCGGCCGCCTCGAGCGCCGCGTCGAGCCGCCGGGAGAGGGACGCGACCGCCCGCCACCACTCCTCGCTCGACACTCCCTCCGGGCCGGTGGTGACCCAGCCCTGCCCGCGCTCGGCGACGAGCGCGAGGCCCTTCGGCCCGTTCGCGGCGAGGACGAACGGGACGCGGGGGCGCTGCACGGGCTCGCCCACCATGCGCGCCGAGCGGGCGGTGAACCACTCCCCCTCGAGGTCCACTCCGCCCGAGCCGGGCTCCTCGAAGCGCAGCAGCGCGTCGAGGGCTGTGACGAACTCGGTGAAGCGCTCGTGCCGCTGCCGGGGCGAGTAGTCGGGCTGCCCGAGCACGCGCGCGTCGAAGCCCGTGCCGCCCGAGCCGACGCCGAGGATGGTCCGACCGCCCGAGATCTCGTCCAGCGTCGCGATCTCCTTCGCGAACGGCACCGGGTGGCGGAAGTTCGGGGAGGCCACGAACGTGCCCAGGCGGAGCGTCTCGGTCACCATCGCGGCAGCGGTGAGGGTGGGGACGGTCGCGTGCCACGGCTGGTCGGCGAGGGAGCGCCAGGAGAGGTGGTCGTAGGTCCACGCGTGGTCGAAGCCCAGGCCCTCGGCCGACTGCCACTTCCGGCGGGCCTCGGCCCACGGGTCCTGCGGGAGGATGACGATGCCGTGTCGCATCGTCCGAGTGTACGAGCGCCGTCGGGTCAGAGCGCGGCGGGCGGCACCGGGGGCGGATCGGGCACCTCGTCCACGACCGAGCGCGGGACCATCAGGGTCGGCATCCGCACGCGCAGGCGCAGCGGCTCCCGCTCCGACGCGCCGAGCAGCTCGCGGGCGGCGCTCCGCACCTGCCGGGCGAGCGCCGGGTGCACGGCCCCCGGATCCTCGAACGCGGCGACCAGCTCGCGCAGCACTCGGGTGGTGCTCCGCGGGTCGCCGTCCTGCCTGGGCATCGGATCGGCCCCTCACTCTCGGCACGGCCGTCAGGGTCCCGGCGGTGCAGCGGATGTCTCGCGCCGACGGTAGGGCCGGGGACGGCGCCGTGGCACTGAGGTTGACAACGGGAGGACCCGGCGGATCGCGGTGCGCGGGGTGCGATCCGGGCGAGGGCGGTCCTGCTGGGGATCGACGGCCACCGCCGGGAGAACCCGCTTCCCACGATCGCGCCCGTCCGGTCGCGGCTGCTCTCGGGGCGTGATCACGACGACGGAGCGGGTGGACGACTGGATCGAGGGCTGATGCCGTGCACGCGGCGTGCAGCGCGTCCGCGAGGACGGAGCATGGCTGGTCGATGTCGGAGCGGAGTCGCGCACGCGGGAGCGGATCCTGGTCGATCCGTCGCCCTCCGCGCTGCAGGCCGGCGCCGAGCGGACGGCCGGGCCCCGGGAGTGGATGACGGTCATCGGCCTGGGCGACGACGCCCGCCTCGCGCCCGCCGCCGGGCTGGAGCTCGTCGCGGGCGACGAGAGCCTGATGGCGGCGCTCCTCGGCCCGGGCAGCACCGCGGAGGGAGCCCTGCTCGAGGGAGCCCTGCTCGCGGGAGCCGTGCTCGAGGCCGCCGACGGAGTGGCGAGCGTCCGGCTGCTGGTCGACGGAGTCGTCGCCGCTCAGGGCACCGCCGCCGTGCACGGGACGGTCGCGGTCCTGGACCGGATCGAGACCGATGCGCGGTTCCGCCGACGCGGGCTGGGACGGCGGGTCGTCGACGCCCTCACCGCCTGGGCCCGGTCCGAGGGTGCACGGAGCGGTCTCCTCGTCGCCAGCACGGACGGCCGCGCCCTCTACCTCACCCTCGGCTGGGAGGTGGTCGCGCCGGTGCGCATCTGGCGCGGGGCCGCACTCCGAGATCCGGAACAGGGCTGCGCGGCCGCCGGGCGATGATCCCCCGCCGTACGGCCCTCCGGGAGCGAACGTCCGCCTGAGTACGGAATCCCGCGCAGCGCATACAGGCGGCGGAGAACGGCGGAGCAGCCGTGAAGCGGCCGCCCGCCGATCTGTATTCAGCCGATAACACCACCCTCGAAAGAGGGACGCCCGCTATCGCTCTAACGGCCTTGTCCGAGAAGCGGATCATCCGCTTCTCGGACTCGTGTCACCGCCCTCGGGTCGTCAGCCGAGTGCGCCCTTCTCGGCCGAGTAGAGCTGCTTCACCTGCTCCGCGGTCAGCGCCCGGTCCCACACCCGCAGTCGGGCGAGGGAGCCGGCGAAGCGGTTGATCATCGTGCCGTCCCGGCCGACCGCTCCGACCACGAAGTCGCCCGGAGCCGCGTTGAGGCCGTCGGGGTAGACGTAGGGGTTCTTGGCGTAGGTCGCGCCGAGCTTGTCGGTGTACACCGGGTACGCGGTGGCGGCGCCGTCGAGGTACGAGACCGTGACTGCGCCGTCGTACGTCCCGACGTGCAGCTGCCACACGCCGCGCGTGATCCGGCGGGGCTCCACCGAGTAGTCGCGCGAGTACGGGTAGCCGGGCGTCGGCCCGCCGAGCTTCGAGACGTGCATGCACACGCGCTCCCAGCCGCCGTACTCGGGGAGGTTGTTGAACAGCGCGTAGGAGCGCAGCGGCCCGACCGTCGACTCCTCCCAGACGCCCGCGATGCAGGCGCCGTCCGCGTCGGAGTTGAGCACCCACACCGCGATCGTCACCTGGCCGGTCGAGGCGCCCAGGTTGAGCGGGCCGACCTCGTCCTTGGGGACGACCAGGTGGTCCGTCGTCCCGTTGAGGGCGACTCCGGTGCCGAACGGCGTGGCGACGGCGCGGGCGGAGGAGCCCGCACCCTGCCGGAGCGCCGGAGCGCCCGCGACGGCCGAGGCGAAGGGGGCGGCGCTCTCGGCGAAGGACCACTCCGCGATCGGCGTGGGCACGGTGACCGTGGGGACCGGAGCGGCGTCGCCGACCACGAACGCGTCGAGGATCAGGTTGGTGCCGCTCGAGGAGGGATTGCGGCCGCTTCCGCGGCGGATGGTCACCGTGTGCGGCCCGGCCGCGAGCTGTCCGCTGCTCCAGACCGTCTGCTTCGACCGCGTCGCGGCGCTGTATCGGTCGACGGACGCGACCGTGACTCCGTCGAGCTCGACGTCGTTGATGCCGGACGAGCCGGTGAGGCGGCTGATCCAGCTCACACTGGTACCCGTGAAGGCGAGGGTGGCGGAGGCGTCCGCGGTGGTCGAGTAGGCGATGCTGCCGCCGCTGTCCGTGCTCGCCTTCAGCGTCGACCAGGTGCCGGTCGTGACGATCGGGGCGGCGCCGTTCTCGTAGGTGCCCGCTCCGGGCAGGGTCGTCGCCGGCGGAGGCGTCGCGTCGCCGACCACGAAGGAGTCGAGCAGCAGGTTGCTGCCGGTCGAGGCCGGATTGCGGCTGCTCCCCCGGCGGATCGTCAGCGTGTGCGGCCCGGCCGCGAGCTGTCCGCTGCTCCATACCGTCTGCTTCGAGCGGGTGGACGCGCTGTAGCGGTCGACGGAGGCGACCTTCACGCCGTCGAGCTCGACGTCGTTGATCCCGGAGGACGACGTGAGTCGGCTGATCCAGGCGATGCTCGTGCCGGTGAAGGCGAGCGTCGCGGAGGCGCCGGAGCTGGTCGAGTAGGCGATGCTCCCGCCGCTGTCCGCGGTGGCCTTCAGCGTCGTCCAGGTGCCGGTGGTGACGATCTGCGCGGCGCCGTTCTCGTAGGTGCCCGCGCCGGGAAGCGTGGACACGGGTGGCGTCTCGGGCTCGGGCTCCGTCTGCGGCACGGGGCCCTCGGCGATCCAGCGCTGGAAGGTGTCGAGCATCTCCTTGTTGGTGAAGCTCGGGACCTTGTGCCCGTCGGTGCCCTCCCCCGGGTGGGTGCGGACCGTCGCCTCCTTCGCCAGGGGCAGGGCCGCGGCATGGAGGGCGGCGCCGTGCAGGGCGAACGGCACGACCTTGTCATCGGGCGATCCGGTGATCCTGAGCCGCGCACCGCGCCACACCGACGCGGGCAGCCGCGCCGGGTTGGTGGCGGCGATGGCCGCGGCGTCGGCGTACTCGGGGCCGATCCGGTCCGGTTCGCTCGCCGCCCGCTCCTCCATGTCGTAGGAGCTGTTGCAGAGGTACGCGCCCCGGATGTTCGGCACCATCCGCTTCCCGTAGGCCCAGGTCAGAAGCGGCCCGCCCCCGGAGTCGGAGCGCAGGAGGCTCGCGTCGATCCGCCACACCGACGAGGCCCAGGCGGCGACAGCGGCCTGGATCTCGATCGCCCGCGGGCTCGACCAGATGCTGCCGCCGTAGGTCGGGCAGATGCTGACGATGCCGCGGTCCACGGCGAGGTCGGCCGAGTACGCGAAGGCGCTCGAGAGCGCCGTGTGGGTGCCGTTGCGGGCGTGGTAGTACCAGAGCATCGATGCGCCCCTGGTCTGCGACGGAGGTGTCGCGTGCGGCACGAACAGGCGCGCCCGGTCCCCCGCGACGACGACGTCGATGATCTCGTAGCGCTTCCCGCCCGTCTTCGACGTGGCGGTGGACAGGCGCGAGACCTCGCCGGGCAGTCGGGGCACCGCGGTGAGGTCGCCGGCCGCGAGGGCCGGCGTCGCGAAGGCGATCGCGCCCGCGCCCGCGACGGATCCGGCGAGGATCGTGCGGCGGGAGAGAGCGGAGAGGGCCTTCGCGCCCGATCGGGAGCCGGTGCGGGAGGAGTCGGCGGAGTCGCCGACGGCAGTGTCCTGAGGAGTCACGGAAGAGAGAGCCTTTCCGATCGTCACCGTTACTGGTACACCGATCGAAAGAGGAGGAGAAGGCGTTCAGTGAACGAGCGGCAGTGCTCGCGCTGCTGATGCGGATCGCCTTCTCCTCGAGAAGGAAAGGGAAGCCGGATCAGGCTAACAGAGGGGATGAGAAAGGGTTCAGTATTTCTACCCACCGCTTTATCAACGGGAAGAGGACTCGCCAGTAATCGCTTATCCGGTCGGTTATCGTCCCTTTTCCGGTGACACGACGCGTGCCGGACACCGCCGTCTGGCAGGATGCCCCCGTGTCGGAGACGGGTCGGCTGCAGCGGGGCGGCGCCCTCTCCGTGCTCCTCGTGTTCCTCCGCCTCGGGCTGACCTCGTTCGGCGGGCCGATCGCGCACCTCGGCTACTTCCGCGAGGAGTTCGTGGTGCGCCGCGGCTGGCTGACCGATCGCGCGTACGCCGACCTCGTCGCGCTGTGCCAGTTCCTCCCCGGACCCGCGTCCAGCCAGGTCGGGATGGCGGTCGGCCTGCAGCGCGCAGGACTCGCCGGACTGGTCGCCGCGTGGTGCGGATTCACGCTCCCCTCGGCGATCGCGCTGGTCCTCGTCGCCGGTCTCGTCGCTGGTGCGGGCGACGTCGCCTCCGCCGGCTGGCTCCTGGGCCTCCAGGCGGCGGCGGCCGCGGTCGTCGCGCAGGCCGTGCTCGGGATGGCGCGCTCGCTCGCACCGGACCGCCGACGCGCGACGATCGCCGGTGCGGCGGCGGTCGCCGTGCTCCTCGCCCCGGAGCCCGCGCTGCAAGTGGCGGTGATCGCGGCGGCGGGCCTGGCCGGCGTCCTGTGGCTGCGCGGCGAGGAGGCGGCTCCGGACGAGGGCTCGGGCTTCGCGGTCCGGATCCCGACGGCGCTCGCGGTCTCGGCCCTCGCCCTCTGGGGGCTCCTCCTGGCCGGCCTCCCCCTGCTCGCCGCTCTCACCGGCGAGGGAGCGGCGGGTCTCGCCTCCGTCTTCTACCGCGCGGGCGCTCTGGTGTTCGGGGGCGGCCACGTCGTGATGCCTCTGCTGGAGGCGCAGACGGTCGGCGCCGGCGCGGTCGGGCAGAGCGAGTTCCTGGCCGGCTACGGCGCGGCGCAGGCGGTGCCGGGCCCGCTCTTCACCTTCTCCGCGTTCCTCGGTGCGGTGGGCGCGGGGACGCCGGACGGTGTCGCGGGGGCGGCGATCGCGCTGGTCGCGATCTTCCTGCCGGGCGCTCTGCTCGTGGTCGGCGTGCTCCCGTTCTGGCAGCGGCTGCGGCACCTGCCGGTCGCGCAGAGGGCGCTGGCCGGCGTGAACGCCGGCGTGGTGGGACTGCTCGGCGGCGCCCTCTACGACCCGGTGCTGACCGAGGGCATCGGCTCGACCGGCGCTCTGGCGCTCGCGATCGGCGCCTTCGTGGCGCTGACGCGCTGGACCGTGCCCCCGTGGATCGTCGTCCTCGCCGCCGCGGGCCTCGGCGCCCTGCTCCTCTGACTCCCTCCGGGGACGACGATCCGGACCAGCCCTGGCAGTCTGGACGCATGAGGGCTCGGGGGACGACAGCGGCAGTGGCGACGACGGCAGCGGCGGGGCTCCTGCTGCTGGGCGGGTGCACCGCCGGCGGCGGGGCCGAGGCGGGCGCCACGGCGTCCGCGCCCGCCTCGCGGACGCCGAGACCCGCCATCACCGACTTGATCACTCCGAGCCCGACCCCCTCCGCTCCGGCGACCGCCGAGCCGGTCGGAACCGTCGTCGACGCCGGGCCGGTCGGCGAGGGAGTCCCCGCCACCGTCTCGGGCACCGGCCCGGCCGACGTGTCGTTCCAGCGGCAGGGCGAGTTCGCGGTCGTCCTGAGCCTGGACTGCTCGGCCTGCACCGGCACGGCGATCGTCACCGCCGCGGGCCGGATGACGCCCTTCGGCGAGGCCGCCGCCCCGATGACGGGGTCGTTCCTGACCGGGATCTTCCGCGACGACCCCGTCGAGCAGCAGGTGATCGTCCGAGCCGACGGGCCGTGGACGCTCGGCCTGCAGAGCTGGAACGACCTCGCGACGGTGAGCGGTGCGCAGTCCGGCACCGGCCCGGCCGTCCTGTTCTTCTCCGACGACGTCCCGCGCGTGACGGTCGACTACACGCCCGCGGGTCCGGACGACTCGTTCTCCGGCCGCGTGTTCACGACCTCCGATCAGCCGCAGCTGTTCGGCGACTCCGTCGCCTTCTCCGAGGTGTTCGAGGCCGACCTGCCCGGCGTCATGGCCGTCCAGACCGAGGGGACCTGGACCGTCACGCCGACGCCCTGACCCGGGGTCGCGTCGCGCCGGCCGCGGAGTCGGGGAACGGGCGCCCCTCGGCCCAGACCCGCTGCACGCGGAGCGATGCGTCGAGCAGGACGACGTCGGCGCGGTACCCGGGGGCCAGCAGGCCGAGGTCGCCACGGCCGAGCACGCGGGCGGGAACGGCGGTGAGGGCGGCGACGGACGCCTGCAGCCCGAGCCGGCCGGGCCCGACGGCCCGCCGCAGGGCCTCCTCCTGCGTGAGCGTGGATCCGGCGAGCACAGCGGTGCCCGCGAGCCGGGCGACTCCGCCGAGCACCTCGACGTCGAGCGGGCCGAGGCGGTGCGCTCCGTCGCCCGCCCCGGCCGCCGCCATCGCGTCGGTGACGAGCGCGATCCGCCCGGGAGCCGCCGCGAACGCGAGCCGCACCACCTCGACGTCCACGTGCCGGCCGTCGAGGATCAGCTCGAGCGCGACCCGCTCGTCCCCCAGGGCCACCGGGATCGGGCCCGGGGAGCGGTGGCCGATCCCGGGCATGGCGTTGAACGCGTGCGTGACCAGCCGGGCTCCGCGGTCGAACGCTGCCCGCGCCTGGTCGGCGTCCGCCTCGGTGTGGCCTACCGCGACCACCGTGCCGGCGCCGGCGAGCCGCTCCACCGCGGCGAGGGCTCCCGGCAGCTCGGGCGCGAGCGTGATCTGCGCGAGGCGTCCGCGGGCGGCGTCCAGCAGCCGGCCGACCGCGCCGGAGGAGGGGTGCACGAGAGCCGCGGGGTCGTGCGCTCCCCTGCGCGAGGGCGCGAGGAACGGGCCCTCGAGGTGCGCGCCGAGCACGAGCGGGTCGGTGACCGCGAGGGCCGAGACCGCGTCCAGAGAGGACTCCAGCTGCTCCAGCGGCGCCGAGACCAGGCTGACCAGCGAGCGCGTGGTGCCGCGGGAGCGGTGCAGCGCGAGGCCCGCGCGGATCGCCTCCGCTCCTCCGTCGAAGCCGTGACCGCCCCCTCCGTGCACATGGAGGTCGAGGAAGCCCGGGACAGCGGTGAGGCCCCGCGCGTCGTGCAGCTGCGCCCCCTCCGCCTGCGCCTGCCAGCCGGTGCCGGTGCCGGTCGCCGTGATCGCGCCGTCCCGCGCGAGGAGCCAGTGGTCCTCCACCGTCCCGGCCGCGTCGACCTTCCGTGCGCTGTGGATGATCAGCGCGGCGTGCGCCATGCGGTCGTCTCCTGGGTGTCGTTTCCGGATCGGCGGGGACTCCGCCCCCTCCCGACGATGGCACAGCCCTCGCCGGTCGCGCCGGTCCGACACCGATCACTGCGCCACCCCGAACGCATTCCGCGCCTCCGCGTCACGAACAAGGACCTCACGCGTCTCCTGTGCATGCCTGCCCTGGACCCCCGAACCCCCGCCCCCCGCCTCGCCGCCATCAGGACGGCGGCCAGCTCGAGTCGGCGGAGGGCGAGGTGCTCGTCGAGGCCGAGCCCGTAGCAG